>JBCCNE010000130.1:0-10121 GCA_039026015.1 Cyanobacteria bacterium P01_C01_bin.70
AATTGTATCGGGGTGAAGACGCGGCGTAGACATGGCAGTGAAGGCAAAACCACCAAAAGTAGCGTTAAATATAATAGCTGAACCCTACTCGTAGCGCGTTGTTTTTAACACAATTAAAGCTAGTTTAGTTAATAGTATATCCGCATTATTTTAGGCTATCTTGCGCTTAATTCTTGGCCACAGCCTCATACGCGATTGGTACTTGCCCTAAACCAGTCTTTTGGGTCGCGGCGTCGCCGCGTTAGCAGTACTCCGTCCGTTTACTCGCAGTCTTGATGTGTCGAGCCATTCTCCAACCAACTCACTGCCGAGCGATATCAAGCTGTCAAACGATATCAAGACTTGCGGTTCACGGCAGCGCCATGTCAATTTTGAACTCCAGCGATCGCTCTCAAGCTCTGCCCCCCAATTCCTTTCGCAAGGTTCAGGACGGCGAGTCGTTTCGGACTCGGGGAATGGGGAAATGCGATCATTCTCCCCACAGCACCGATTTCTCACCATCGATAGCGGGCAAAAGCACACTCTCATCGCTTTTAACCCAGCCACTTTATAAATAAATTTATTCTTTGCCGGGCAAGACTTTCACTGTGCCGGAGAGCTGGAGTTTTTTGTCAGTAATCACGCATTTTGTCAGCGTGACCGTAGAGCCCAAATCAATTTCAAAGCCTTGGAGTTGCGGCATCGGGGTAGCGCCTGCCGCCAGCTCATGGGAAGTTGCCGATAGCCAGTGCGGGTTGTCAAGGCACAGGCAATGTCCGTTGCGAATGGAAAGCTGAGTGCTAATGGCGATTTCCGTGACTGCCCTATCTTGCTGCGGCTGCAGCCGCAGCAAGATTTGGTCCGCAACCAGCTCAGCGCTGGGCCGGTACTGCGACAGTAAATTGCGTCCCGGCAAATTAGCTAACAGATTTTGAATGAGGGTTGCTTCTGGTTGAGCGCGCGTCAGCAGTTGCAAAAAGTCGTATAGCCCTTCCTCCAGCAGCGGAGACTGCAGCGAGGCATTGAAATCGGCTTCAGTCAGCTCCACATCACCGCTAATGGGAAACGGGGCCAGCAGCCGCAACGGTTGGCGGCGGAGAACTTGTCCTAGGTTGATGCGAATGGCCCGGGCTGTGGCGTTAGCTTGACTCAGATGAATGCCCTGGTAGATCGCTTTTTGGGCTGAGAGAGACACTTCAGAGATATGGCCGGAGAGCAGCTCGCGATCGCGCCCTTTGATTTGAAATTGCAAATCGTCAACCTGCTCTAGCTGAGTCGAGAGCCAAAACCGAATTGCCGGCGGCAAGACTCGACTGAGAATGCGACTACCAGTTGGCGATGGGGAAGAAGATGCCACAGCTGCTGCGACTCCTTTGTGTAATGCCGTCTATCCCCGTCATTCAATCACGTTGCGGGGCGCGATCATCCCATCTTGAAATACTTTTGTGGCTTGGCGAGCAGCCGAGATCAAAAAGTCACGAAATCTTGATTTTTTCAGATGGCGTCAGATCGCTATGTTATGAAATCTTGATTTTATGATCCCCAAAACCAGCTTGCTTTCGTGAAAGTCCCGGCCAGAAATGGTTTGAGAGGGTTGATCTCATTGGTAAAGATCTGTCATAGTATGGCCAAACAGCGATCCCCTGATTGCAGTTTTGATCCCCGCTGAATGTTGACGGTGATATTGGCGGCTGCCCTACATATTTAGGAGTGAATCTTATGTCTCAACCGACTCTATCTCTTGAGGAAATGACCCTTAGGCAGCTCCGCAAGGTAGCGAGTGAATATGAAGTGTCTCGCTATAGCCGGATGCGAAAGACCGAACTGATCGATGCCATTATGGCGGCCCAAACCCGACGCACATCTTCTGTGCCGACTCCTGCGGCAGAAATTAAAGGTCAAACTGAGGTTGAGGCTTCTAAGTTTGTGCCTTCCACAGAGCCGATTCCGGCTGAAGTTTTAGCTTCAGTTGACGAAGGGCTGCCAGATTTACCTAGTGGCTACGGTGAGAGTCGCATCGTGCTGATGCCCCGCGACCCCCAGTGGGCCTATGCTTACTGGGATATCCCCAATGAGCATAAAGAAGAGCTGCGTCGTCAGGGCGGGGCCCGCTTGGCGCTGCGTTTCTATGATGTCACTGATATCGATATGAGTTATCAGGCACCTCACAGCCTGCAGCAGTACGAATGTGACGAAATGGCGCGAGAATGGTACTTGCCAATTCCCGTCAGCGATCGCGACTATGCGATTGAAATTGGCTATCTCTGCAATGATGGTCGCTGGCTGCTGCTGGCTTCTTCCACACCAGTACATATTCCCCCGGTCTATCCTTCCGACTGGATTGAAGATCACTTCGCCACCGTGGGCTGGGATCAAAACCTGCGTGGCGGTCAAATTGCCACACTGACTCATCCCAACAAGCGCGTGGAAGCTGCTGCTGGCAACAAAATCTATGATGAAATCTTTGGCATGGCGGAGTCTGCCGAAGCCCAGCGAGTTGCGGGTTCCCTCTTTGGTTCCATGCAGCACGTTGCCGGTTCGCTGATGAGCTCATTTGCTGTGCCGGTCAGCTCTTACGTCTTTCCCTCGGGCATGGGCCTGTGGGGTGGCGAAGTGCCGACCACGGCTTTGCCGACCACTTCCGGGATCGGCCTTAATATGTCAGGCGTGGGCTTTTCGGCTTCGGCTCCTCCCATTCGCCCCCGACAGTTCTGGTTGGTCGCCGATGCTGAGCTAATTGTTTATGGTGCAACCGAGCCTGACGCTACGGTTACCATTGGCGGTAAGCCCATCAAGCTCAATCCTGACGGCACCTTCCGCTTCCAGATGTCTTTCCAGGATGGTTTGATCGATTACCCCATCTTTGCTGTAGCTGCCGATGGCGAACAAAACCGGGCAGTTCACATGAAATTCAACCGGGAAACGCCCTACCGTCGTACTAATACAAAGGAAGATGCTGTTCAGGAGTGGCTGAGTTAAATCAGGACAACCTGCATTCATTTAGACAACTTACTGGGAGCGTTGCTGCGGCGACGCTCTTTTTTTATGAAATTCACTACTTCTGTAAGCTGGATTATGGTGCAGTAAACTGCGCCAGGGACAATTTATTAAGGCGTAGCAGAAGTCTAAATTTGGCGAGCGAAATTCAGAGTGCGGCAATAAGCCGCTGACCAAATAGCCGTTGCACAAATGTGAGCCGTCGTCACCTGAGCGTGGATTACGATACTGTTGCTAAATTGTCACTGTGCCCATACCGATGGCAACTAACTGAGATGCTGCTGACTCGTCAGCGTTTTCTTCCAGCGGATTAACCGCATTCTGCTATGTTCCTGTTTAAAGAGTGAAAATCAGCATGGGGCGCGGGTATGGAAACGCAAGACATTACCAATCATTTGCAAGAGCGATTTGGCGCCGCCATGCAGCAGAGCCCGCCTGATGCCTGGCAGGTCGAGACCTCAGATTTTCGGTTGTTGGTGCTGCTATCGACGGATCAAAGCTGGTTGCGATTACTGATTCCGATCGCCCCCGCTGAGAGCGTCCAGCCCTATCTCAGTCAAATTCTTGAAGCCAATTTCGATCTCACTCAGGAAGTGCGTTATGCGCTGCATCAAAATGTTCTTTGGGGAGTTTTTCAGTACGATCTTGCAAGCCTCGTAACCGTCCGGTTCGAGGCGGCTATCAGCCGCCTCTTAGGGATGAATCAGGAGGGTATAGATCCCTTTTTCAATAGCCTGGTCGAGCAGCAAATTCGCCAAATTGTTGTGGCGGCAAAACAGCAGGGGCAGTCTCTGGAAGAAACTATGCGTACCCTGGATCGCTTTTACAGCGAGGGGATTATGGGGAGTTTAGAGGACAGCAGCGACGAAAAACAACAGGTACTCGCGGCGTGGCGGCGACAGCTAGAGCGACTATGGACGGAGGAAACATAATGGATATGGCAACCGTGTGCGATCGCATTCGCCAAGACTATGCCAACTTTCCTGAGCATCAGAGTTACGATCTTTACGCTGAAGACGTTTACTTCCGTGACCCCCTAAATGAATTCACCGGCGTCAATCAATATCAAGAGATGATTGGCTTTATCGCCCGGTGGTTTCAAAGGCCACAGCTGGATCTGCATCGGCTAGAACAGACTGGCGATAGCACTTTCAAAACGGAGTGGACTCTGAGTTGGGTAACGCCCGTGCCTTGGCAACCGACGATAACGATTCCAGGTTGGACAGAATATCGACTGAACGACGCAGGTCAAATTATTGCCCACATCGACACCTGGAACTGTTCACGGTGGAATGTGCTGGGACAAGTTTTTGGGCTGAAGTCGGCATAAGGGAATGTGGCATGTGGAAAGGTGAGCTTTTTCTTGGTTCTTTGCTTTTGGTTCTTCGTTCTTCGCGCTTTGCTCTTCGTTGTTGGATTCCCCACCCACTCTCGTACTCCGCCACCCATTTATCCCATCACCCATTCACTCAACTAACCCTCTTCCACTGATGATCAATTGCTAACAACACCCCAAAGGATTGCAGCGATCTCACTATCTTGTGCGATGCTGAAATACTCTCGTAGTTACACATGATGATGGGATGGGGACGCTCATGGATGACAAATTTATGCTGATGATTCCGGGGCCAACGCCGGTGCCAGAGAGCGTTTTGCTTGCGCAGGCCAAGCATTTGATTGGCCATCGTAGTGGAGAATTTAGCCAACTTATGGGAGAGGTGGCGGCCGGTTTGAAATGGCTCCACCAAACTCAAAACGAGGTCCTGATGTTGACGGCTAGCGGCACCGGGGCGATGGAGGCTGGCATCATCAACGTGCTTAGCGTGGGCGATCGCGTGTTGGTTGGCAGCAACGGCAAGTTCGGAGATCGCTGGGTCAAAGTTTGTAAAGCCTTTGGTCTCACCGTTGAGGTGATCGAGGCCGAGTGGGGCAAGCCGCTGAATCCTGAGGCATTCAAAGCCGCCTTGGAGGCGGATACTGACAAGGCCATCAAGGCCGTGGTGGTGACCCATAGTGAAACCTCTACGGGGGTCTTGAATGATTTAAAGACGATCGCCGATCATACTCGCGCTCACGGGGCGCTGGTTTTGGTAGACGCGGTGACCAGCCTAGGCGCTTGCAGCGTGCCCGTGGACGAGTGGGGCCTGGATGTGGTGGTTTCGGGTTCACAAAAGGGCTATATGGTGCCGCCAGGATTAGGCTTTGTCACTCTGAGTGATCGCGCCTGGCAGGCATATGCAACCTCTAATATTCCCAAGTTCTATTTCGACCTAGGGCCATATCGTAAGAGTGGGACCAAAAACATGACGCCCTTTACGCCGCCGGTCAGCCTCTTCTTTGCGCTGCAGGTAGCTCTCAAAATGATGCAGGAGGAAGGTCTGGAGCAGATCTTTGCTCGCCATGCCAAACTGCAAACGGCCACTCGAGCCGCAATGAAAGCATTGAATTTGCCCTTGTTTGCAGCGGATAAGGCGGCCAGCCCGGCGGTGACTGCGGTGATGCCCCAGGGGGTAGAAGCAGAGCAAATCCGTAAAATCATGCGCCAAAACTATGACATTGCCCTCGCTGGCGGACAAGATCATCTCAAGGGCCAGATTTTCCGAATTGGGCACTTGGGCTTTGTGGGCGATCGCGACATTTTGACTGCCGTCAGTGCTCTTGAAGCCACCCTTGCCAAACTGGGAGCCAATGGCTTTACGCCAGGGGCTGGTTTGTCAGCGGCCCAAGCCGTTTTGTCAGCTTGAACCATGTGGTTTTAGGTGCAGGTGTCGTCGGCTGCCAAGCGAGCATGATCGATAAGGTGCTACCTGGATTTTTTTGAACAAAGCTGAGCCTCAACTCCCAATTCAAATCAGCCTGCTATGGTGCTAAAAGAAGTGCCTGCAACGAGGATGACGACAAGGTTATGGGCGTGTTTGGACGATTATCGCGGGTCATTCGTTCCCAGGTGAATGAGTGGGTGCAAGCGGCTGAAGATCCGGAGAAACTGCTTGACCAAGCCGTTGCCGATATGCAGCAAAATCTGATTCAACTGCGCCAGTCGGTAGCGCAGGCGATCGCGACTCAAAAACGCACTGAACGCCAGTGTCATCAAACTGCAACGCTCGCTCAAGAGTGGTACAACCGGGCTCAACTCGCTTTGCAAAAAGGGAACGAAATGCAAGCTCGTGAAGCTTTGGCTCAGCGGCAAACTTATTTGCGTACGCAATCGCAGCTGACTGATCATATTGAGCTGCAAAAAGGGGTGACGGCTCAGCTCAAAACTAACATGCGTGATTTAGAAGCCAAGATTGCCGATGTGCGCACGCGGCGGGATATGTATCTGGCGCGGGCCCGCTCTGCTGAGGCGTCACAGCGAATTCAAGACATGATAGGCGAGCTCGGCAATGGCCGCACCTTTGGAACACTGAGCCAGATGGAAGATAAAGTGCTGGATCTGGAAGCGCAAGCCAGTGCTGCAGCTGAACTCAATCAGACGCTCAATGAGCAGACTTTGGCAGGACAGTGGGCGGCGCTAGAGCAAGGAGAAGCAACGGCAATCGAAGCCGAGTTGTCAGCTATGAAGGCTCGTTTGCCAGAGGGGTAGGGGCGATCGTATCGAGAATGTTCAAAAGCTGAGTTAAAAGGGTTAAAGCGTTGATTAAAAACAGCTTTTGCAGCTTGAATGCTAATCAAAAATAAAGAAAATCTAAAAGTTTGTTACTGAGACGCTGCTATTTCTCTTGTGGGTACTTGAAATAATGACAGTGTAGTAATCGTCGCTAACGAAAATTCTGGAATAAAGAATTAGAAGGTGTTGTTATACTGAGCTAATTAGGGTATTTGCCTTGCTACGTCAGCATGTTTTAATCAAAAGCTGAGATGATGTTAGCGGCCGCAAATTCTGTAGATAGCATTAGGGTGTTTGTAGTGACCATTTCAACCAGCGATTCTCCATCTAATTTGGCGATCGCAGTTGCCAGCATTTATCTTCTACAGGTCTAAAGTTATGGGTGGCCAAAGCAGAACTGCTCATCAGAAGCTGTACATCAACATCATGGAAAGTTTGGTGGCAGAAGAGGTTAGCCGCCAGCTTTCAAGCTTGCCAGAGCGGGTTTCTAAATATGTCAAGCGCATCGAGGTGGAGACCTTTGCGCTCAATCGTTTGCCGGCCCTGTATGCTTCGAGCGAAAAAGGACTACAGCACCAGTATGATCGAGCGCTGCACGAGTATAAGCCTCAAATTGTCAGCGCGGTGCGTCAAGCATTTGCAGCCGTTCAAGTCGATCCCATTCGCTTGTCACAGCCTCTGCAGCTCAACCAAGAAGAAGACGCTGTCTTACAGTCTTTGCGTGAGCTGCTGCATCAGCCAGAACTCACGTGGAAAACTGCTTTACGAGAAATTCAGCGGATTCAAAAGCACCGTCAGGCTGGGGGGGCAGCGGCGTCTGATCATGCCTCGCAGCCAACTTCTCAAGAGCTGGCCCATGAAGTGGACTTCCGCCACAGTACGGCATGGCGACCAGGAACCTATGGCAGCCGGGTGAGCTGGAAGCCTCATCATAAGCCATCTTCTGCTGAGGACGGCTTTGGTGAAAATGCGCGCTAATTGACCAGCGTACGTTGTTCCTTCGCCAATGCTGAGCGATCGCTAGGAAAAGTATATCGGGCTGGTCGTCTATAGCTGTGGCTCATTTACAGCTTTTCTTTCTGAGCGTTAAATGCCTGAAAGAAGGCGTTGCATAAATTTAAGATCTAGCCAGCGATTGAATTTATAGCCAACTTGGTGAAAATGAGCCACCTCCTGAAAGCCAAACTGCTCATGGAGTTTGAGACTGATGGTATTGTCGGCATCAATGCCAGCAACCATGGCATGAAACTGCATTTGCTCAGCTGCCGCAATCAGGTGAGCCAGAAGCTGCTTGCCGAGTCCCTGACCCCGATGATTTGCAGCCACATAGAGCGAGTTTTCGACGGTGTATTGATAAGCCTGCCAAGCGCGAAAGGCTCCAAGTGCACCAAAGCCTGCCACCTGCCCCTGCAACTCAGCAACAATGACGGGCAAGGCTGCCTGCTGCTTCGCTGCTAACCACGATTGGCGCATGGCCAGGGTATGGGGCGCGTAGTCATAAACGGCTGTAGTGTTCAGAATGGCGTCATTGTAAATATCCAGAATGCTGGCTAAATCAGCTTCACTGGCAGGGCGAATCAAAGCGGTTGCCATGGCGTTCGTCCGCTACTGCAGTTGGGCCGGCAGCGGCATCGGACGAACCGTAATGGTCTGCGTTTCGCTACCCCGCAGAATTTCTACTGCTAAGGGCTGACCAATTTCTCCAGCGTCTACCTGAGCTTGGACATCCGCTGGCGTTTCCACTGGCTGACCATTGACTTGCTGAATAATGTCGCCAGCTTTCAGACCTCCGGACTCGGCAGGAGTATCCTCCAGCACGCGCACAATCAACACGCCGTCATCAGCGTCGACTTTCACGTCAAGCTCATCTTCAACATTAATGCGATCGCGGATCTCCGGAGTTAAAAGCACCATTTGAATGCCCAAATAGGGATGCTGGACTTCACCGTCTTCAAACAGCTGTTGTGCAATGCGGCTAAACGTCTCAACCGGAATGGCAAAGCCCAATCCTTGAGCATCTCTGCGAATGGCAGTGTTCATGCCAATTACCTCGCCTTGGTCATTGAGGAGCGGGCCGCCAGAGTTGCCGGGATTAATGGCAGCATCCGTTTGGATAAACTGCACCCGTTTGTCAGGAATACCCACTTCTAAGCTGCTGCGTCCCAGCGCACTGATAATGCCAGCGGTGACTGTATTGTCGAGCCCTAAGGGATTCCCAATGGCGATCGCCCACTGTCCAGGCGATAACGCTGCTGTTGTGCCCAGCACTACAGCGGGCATGTCTTCTGCCTCGATTTTAACGGCCGCGACATCGGTGACTTTGTCGGCGCCCACGACGGTACCGGCAAAGGTGCGACCATCGGTGAGCGTGACGGTAACTTGCGAGGCACCCTCAACCACGTGAGCATTCGTAATGATGCGGCCATCAGTCGAGATAATAAAGCCCGAACCGGTTCCCTGCTGAAAAGGCTCCGGTGGGAGGGGCATTTCATCACCAAAAAAGCGTCGAAAGAAAGGATTTTCTAATCCTTCAGGAGTCTCAAACTCTTGATTTTCAGCATCGATACGCACCACTGCTGCGCCGACCTGATTGACTGCATCGGCAATAAAATTCGGATTGCTCGGGGGCGGGGGAGCTACAGCAACTTCAGGCAGTTGTGCTCCCTGAGCGGTATTGAGCGCCGCTGGCACCACTGGATTAGCGGCGGCTGACGTCTTTGCTGCTGGCTGCTGAGCTTGCCATTGCTGATGTCCGGCCCAGCCTAAGCCACTTCCTACGAGCAGAGTGGCTACAGATAGCCCGATTTGCTTTAAAGCCAAGCCCATCGCAATTCTCCTCGCGATTTGGTGCGTACAAATTGTTACTACTTTAGCGGAAATATTCAGGAGACGTTGACAGGAATCCGTGAAAGTTAAGTGACTGGTTATGAGAAGAAGATGTGGATCATGGCATCGGTTCAGCCACGATTGGGCAAACGGCGAAGAGCGATTGGAGTTAGGCGGGCAGAAATCAAACGATAGAGCTGCAATGCTGGAATTCGACCATGGCTCTCCGGCCGCTAGTGTTAAAGATCATCAGGCTTGCCAGGCCTCAGAATGGGGGAGCTTGTAAGTAAGTATTGGCATGGGGTTAACAATTCTGTCACCGAGTACCGATGCTTTCGGGAAACCTCATTGTCTGAAGGTCAGTCATCCTATTGCAGACCAGAAAAACCAATGAATAGCTTGAAGGATAACATACGCACAAAGGGTTCAATCATCAGAGCGATAAGGCAGCTATGACAGCAGCACGACCTCAACTCCAACAATCAAGGCTGGGAGCGATCGCTTTTTTAAGCATGGCACTGCTGGGCTCCTTAGGCATGATCGCAGTCCCGTTCTCGCATGTCGCGGCTTACAGTGCCGAAAACTTGTGCTCGATACCGGCGCTGCAGCGAGTTGAAGCCTACACTGTGCAATCGGACGACACCCTCGAAAGCATTGCTGCCGCCTATAATCTATTGCCAATTACCCTCTTGGCCATGAATCCAGCCGT
>JBCCNE010000131.1:0-10102 GCA_039026015.1 Cyanobacteria bacterium P01_C01_bin.70
TCACCAGCTTTCTGGCATCAATTGATCACGCGCCCATTGATCACCTGCCCTAGTCGCTCAGGAGTTGAGCCGTGGTTAGTTCGTCAAGTTCTGGCCGATCTGTCGGCTCTAGAATCACGGCCTCATAGGGAACAACGCCTTGGGTAGTGCTGCCCAAGCACTGAGCCGCCGCCTTAGAAAGATCCAGCGATCGCTGACCGATATAAGGTCCTCGGTCATTGATGCGCACGACAACAGATTTGCCGTTGATGCGGTTAGTCACTTTCAAGTGAGTGTTGAAAGGCAGAGTTTTGTGAGCTGCAGTCAAGGCATTTTCGTCAAAAATCTCGCCATTGGCGGTTTGTTTGCCATGAAACCAGGGGCCATACCATGAAGCCACGCCATGAAGCGTTTTAGAGGTTGTGGTCAGACCGGCAATCGCCATCTGAATATCCGCCATATTCATCGGAGCTTCGTCAAAGGCGGCCCGCAGATTATTCACCCACTCTACTGCTGTCAGGGCGGCGGGCACTTCGGGATGGGATCTAAGCGCTTCATCCACCACGAAGAGGATGTCATTCTGGTGGCTAATGCCCACAAAGTTATTGCCGACAATGGGCATTAAGTGACTGGGATTAAGCTCATCGGACTGAACCAGAGCCCTCAACCTCGCGGCAATTTTTTGGGAGGCGGCTTCGCCAGACACTTCACCGATAAAGCGGTTGTGTACCCAAACTTGATTTTTGGCGGCGGATGTTGAAGCCGAAGCCTCCGGTTGATGAGGGGTAGACGAGATTTGTAAACAGGCATGATTGGCAGACGTCGCCAAGTCGGCAGCTGGAGTCGTCGTTGCTGGCTCTAGGCGAACGGCAGCCACAGTTGACCAGTTGTGCCAATCACTATCGGTTGGGTTGATGACCAAATTTTGGGGTGCCAGGTCACCGTTTACAGAGACTTCAGCCGTCAGTTCAGCTGCGGGTTCAAAACTAGTAAGTGCGGACCCAATGACAGGAACAAGGGCCTGGAAAGACTCGTCATGAGTCATAGACTTAAACTCATTGGAGACGGCCTTATCGGCATCTTCAGTAGGTGACAGATCTTCATTGATGACCTCTGAAGTCAACGGCTGCCAGGGAGTTACCCAACCATAGGCCGTTTGGAGCGATCGCAGCCACCAAGAATCGTCATGCATCAGTGAAGATTCTTGCTGCTGAGCAGATGGTGTATGAACATTGTTAGTTGACTTGGCAGCGGTAGAGGCTGGATGCAAGATAGATGCTGCCCAAACGATTCCCAGAATTTCCATAGTTTTTGGCGAGTGCCAAGACCCGTATAACAAGCTTGAGAGTAATAACAACAACGAAATCAGCTGACCGTAAGCCGTCTGAAAAGATTGCAGCTGCCACGAAATTTCATGGCCCACTAAAATCCATGTTGCTGGGCAGGTAATGTGGAGATATCTCTCGCTAGCTTGGCCAAGATGAATGCCAAATGCAAAGTAGGTTTTGTTTGAATGCTCTTTAAAGTTTGCATGACTTTTTGATGAATGCTAAACCCCGTACAACAAACTAGAGGATGAAAATCGTATTCGTATTACAGAATACAAAATTGTCCTAGTCACCCAGTATAGACACGCTTAGTTGGTTTCGGAATTGATAAATTGCCGGAGGCAACTGCTAGAACGAAAGATAGATGCCCTTTTTCTTGAAAATCTTAAGAAAATATTATTTTTGTGGCGCATGTCGGTTAATCCATATAGTTCGGGCTCTTGTAAATCCGAATTTGAGTCGGTGCAGGCTGGCCTCATCGAGCATCTGCAGCAGCTGGTGGGCGATCGCGACCCCTATATGGCTTCTGGTAGTCATCAGCTGGCTCAGCAATATTTGCGCCTGACCTTGTCAGCTTGGGGCTGCGTTCGCGGGCATTCGTTTACCGTGCGGGGCCGCGAACATTACAACTGGATTTTGCAGTTGCCCGCTGCATCTGCAGCGTTACAGACGCTGGCGCCGATCATTGTTGGGGCGCACTATGACACGGTGCCGGGCACTCCTGGCGCGGATGACAACGCCAGCGGCGTCGCCGTGCTGCTGGAACTGGCTCGCCAGTTTTCGGCGCAGCGGCTGCCGCGACCGGTTTGGCTAGTGGCGTTTGATATGGAAGAGTATGGTTTGTTGGGGAGCCGCGCCTATGCCGAAGATTTGCGGGCGATGAAGCAACCCGTTCACCTGATGCTGTCCTTAGAAATGCTGGGCTACTGCGATCGCGCTCCGCATAGCCAAAGCTACCCAGCACCGCTGCTGGCACAGCTCTATCCCCACACGGGAGACTACATTGCGTTGGTCGGCAATCCGTCGGCGCTGCTGGCGATGCGACGTCTCAAACGACATGTCAAGTCAGCGGGGGCGGCCTGTGAGTGGCTGCCGGTACCCAATCGTGGCCAAGCCATTCCTGCCACTCGTCGCAGTGACCACGCTTCGTTTTGGGACTGCGGCTATCGAGCTGTCATGGTGACAGACACGTCTTTTTTGCGCAATCCCCACTACCATCAATCGAGCGATCGCCTCGAAACTCTGGATCTCGACTTTCTCACTCGGGTTTGTCTGGGACTAATGGCCGGTTTGCCCCGCCTTGGCTAACAGGGCAGGTAAAAATACCGGCAGCATTGCCATCAGCGAACCAGCTTTGCAATGGGTTGGCATCATATGCCAGCACACTCAGTTCTAAAGTGGTGTTGCCTAAGCGCAAACCTCTAGAGAGGCTTAGGCCAGGCTAATCGAGTGAAGTTAGTCGTGGGCGGCCGCCGCAACAGGCTGTTAATTGGCGCCATGCCGTTTTGTTTCAGGTTAAGTATGTGAGCGCTGACGTCGGGCTGTAGTCCAGCTAGCAGCAGGTCATATTCTTCGACGTTGGATATGAATAATAACGAGCGGTTTATGCGTCTGAGCAATAGTGAAAATTTTGGGTGATGCATAACTGAGGACTTACGCAGTTGAATCCGATTATGGCCCCCTTAGCTCCTAAATTTAGGGATGATCGGATTCAACATGCCCCAGAATTGGGGGATACAGGGGGTGAATGAGTAAGTCCCGACAACTTAAAATCGTTGATGCTTCAAATACGGGTGTGGATTACAGAGTGCTTGCTCTGTGGGAATGTGACTAATTTGGTTGTGCTCAAAACTCCCCACGCTAAACATCAACAGACTCCTTGCTCTGACTAGAGTGTGGGTTCCGCTTGCTCATAGAGAGACCGACTGCTCAAGAGAGCTATGGGTATGGTGAGGGCTTCGCTTGAGTAAGCCGCAGCGTTAGACTAAATCACGGCGCTCTCCTTTAACTTGCGGCACTTTTTCATGACGCTTCTAACCCTCAAGTCTGTCAAAAAGGACTTTGGCATCAAAGAAATTTTGCGCGATGCGACCTTTAGCCTGGAAGCAGGGGATAAGGTCGGCCTGATTGGCACCAATGGTTCTGGCAAATCGACTTTGTTGAAGATGATTGCGGGGATGGAACCGATTGACGGCGGCGAAATCTGGCGCAACGCGGGGGCGAAAATTGTCTATTTGCCGCAGCAGCCTGATATTGAGGGCGATCGCACCGTGCTGGAACAGGTCTTTGCCGATGCCGGTGAACAAATGACCCTGATTCGTGAGTACGAAGATATTTCTCATCGCATGGAGCAGGGCCAAGGCGACCTCGACGCCTTGATGAAGCAGCTGTCGCGAGTGACTGAAAAAATTGAAGCCGCCGGAGCCTGGGATTTAGAAACCAGCGCCAAAGTTGTGCTCACCAAGCTGGGCATTCAGGATTTTGACGCCCAGGTGCGAAAGCTGTCGGGGGGCTATCGCAAACGCATCGCGATCGCGGCGGCGCTGCTCTCCAGTCCCGACGCTCTGCTGATGGATGAGCCCACTAACCATTTGGATGCGGAGTCAGTGGAATGGCTGCAAAGCTACCTAAACGGCTTTCGTGGGGCGCTGTTGCTGATCACCCACGATCGCTACTTTCTGGACCAGGTCACTGGCCGCATTTTGGAGGTTGATCGCGGTGACTTGTTCGGCTACTCGGGCAACTATAGCTACTTTTTAGAGAAAAAGGCAGAATCTGAGGCCGCCGCCGCCAGCACTCAAAAAAAACACGCTGGCGTTCTCCGCCGGGAGTTGGAATGGCTCAAGCGCGGTCCGAAAGCCCGCAGCACCAAGCAAAAAGCCCGCATTCAGCGCATTGATGAAATGCAGGAGCGAGAGTTTAAAGAGAGCCTGAGCAAAGTCGATATCGCCACAGCGGGGCGGCGCATCGGCAAAAAAGTGATTGAGTTGGCAGGGGTCACCAAGGGCTATGGCGATCGCGTTCTAATTCGCGACTTTACCTATATCTTTAATCCCCGCGATCGCGTGGGCATTATTGGCCCCAATGGCGTGGGTAAATCGACCCTAATGAATCTGATTACGGGACGCGAGCAGCCGGATAACGGCACAATTGAAATTGGCGACACCATTCACTTCGGCTACTTTGACCAGCACTCCGAAGACGTGATCAAAAATCCTAATCAGCGCGTTATTGAATATTTGAAGGAAACCGCCGAACTGGTTAAGACGGTGGACGGCAGTGTGATTACGGCTTCGCAGATGCTGGAGCGATTTCTGTTTCCCCCCGATCAGCAGTACGCTCCCATTCACAAACTGTCTGGAGGCGAGCGGCGACGCCTTTTTTTGCTGCAGGTACTCATGCAGGCTCCCAACGTGCTGATTTTAGACGAGCCCACCAACGATTTAGACGTGCAAACTCTCGCCGTCCTTGAAGACTATCTGGAAGAGTTTAACGGCTGCGTCATCGTCGTTTCCCACGATCGCTACTTTCTTGACCGCACCGTCCAGACCATATTTGCCTTTGTCGGCAAGGGCCACATCCGCCAATATCCTGGCAACTATTCCGTCTACCTTGACTACCGACAGGCTGAGGAAATTCAAGAATCGGCTGAGTCCTCTGCACAAACAGGCAAGACCAGCCACCACAGGTCCACCTTGCCTACCGCTGCTAGCAGTGGTTCCAGTCCATCGGCCACGGCCAAGCCCCAAAAGCTTTCCTATAAAGAAAAGCGCGAATACGAACAGTTGGAAGTGCAAATCCCGGAGTTAGAGGCAGAAAAAAATGCCCTTGAGCAGCAGCTTTATGACAACGCTGCGGCGGATTATGCCAAAATAAAAAACTTGTCCGAACAGCTCGCGACTCTAACGCAGGCAATTGATACCGCTACCGAACGCTGGCTAGAGCTGGCTGAGCGCGCCGAATAATGCCGCCAGTGAACTTCACAGCGAGTCCGCAACACGTTAAAGTGCTGGCCTCGATCCTTGACAGCGCTAGTTTCAGGCACTTAAGGGAATAGAAGCATTCAACCTCGAAATGCCTGCTTGAATTGCCGCATCAGTAAGCGATAGTGCGATCGCCAATCCCTCTTGGCTAATCGAGACTTCTCGGTATCCCAATCGGTGGTCCTACGTGAAACTAAGGTGTTGAAATCACTGATTTACGTGTTTTTTCGGTGCCGCCTAAAAAATTTAGGCTTAAAAATTTAAGTGAATATACTGAGTTTTTTGTTCCCCACAACAGCTTCTTTTCAAGAATATTCCGCTTCTATAAAGCTTCAATCAAGATGACTTAGAAGGCTTACGGGCAGTTTTCTCGAAAGTTAAATTCTGTATACCGCGAGTCGTCATCTACGGATTATCTGTTTGTTTCTTCCCGGCGATTGAACAACTCTAAAAGTTATTCATTTCACTCAAGAAGGTTCAACAAAGCTCAAGTGAGTTCTTTTCAGTGTGCGTACTGCCAGAACTCGCGAACATCAACTTGCCAATCGCTTTTTCCATTTAATGGAGACTTTTGATGCTTAGCTCTAGTTTTTATGTGGCGGTAAAAGTCGGTAATAAATTTTCCGACCGCCTGCGAGAGACCAGTTATTACTGGTCGAGAGATAAAAGCTTTTTGCTGATGCAGTACATGGCTCGCTTTGTTGCTGTGCGACAGCGATTT
The DNA here is from genome assembly GCA_039026015.1 of Cyanobacteria bacterium P01_C01_bin.70. Classification (GTDB taxonomy): domain Bacteria; phylum Cyanobacteriota; class Cyanobacteriia; order Phormidesmidales; family Phormidesmidaceae; genus Halomicronema. The sequence continues at coordinate 6,012 of JBCCNE010000131.1, forward strand.
GCTCAGCAGCGACAGCCAGTTAGCGATATTCTCAAAAAATATTCTGCTACATCACAGGTGCATCTCAGCAATGATATTGAGGCCATCGTTGAGACATTGTTTCAAGATGGCTACTACCAGGGGTTAAAACTGCCAGACGACATGGTTCAAGAGTTTTTGGACTATGCCTTTACTCATCCGTGCTATGCCAATCGCAATCGTCAGGGAGAGCCGATTTATCTCACTCCTGATTTGATTGCTGCTTGCCCTAAAATGCCTTACCGGGTAGCAAGCTACATTAACCATCAAGAAAATTCATCCCTTATCAAACAGCTCGCTAGAGACCCGCAGGTGTTGGCGATCGCCGAAGCTTATCTCGGGAGAACTCCTGTTTACCATAAGAGTGAATTGATCTGGAGTTTTCCTCATCAGCAGTCTTCGGCTAGCTGCTTTACCCACTTCTTCCACTGCGATATTAACGACTATCGCAACGTCAAGTTTTTCTTCTATCTAACTGACGTCGATGAAAACAGTGGGCCTCACTATTACATCAAGGGCAGCCATGTAAAACGCTCGTTGATCAGCCAGCTTCGAGCCACATCGCCCTCCGAAGAAACCAGTCGCAAACTACCCAGCATTTATGGCCAAGACGCCGTCAAGGCAGTTACTGGGCCCGCTGGATATGGCTTTGTGGGCGATCCTTATACACTCCATCGCGGTAGCGACACCACTTCCAAGCCTCGTCTATTCCTGCAAATCGAATTCACAATTTCACAGTATCGCTGCTGGTATTACCAGCGCAATTAGGTCAGCAGCGACGCACCTTCAGAGCTGATGGCAGCTTCCTTTCCAGAAAATCGTCTCATTAAGAGCTGTCATGCTCTGCCCCCAAAAGTTCAGCTCTGAGGGTGCACCATCCATTAGGCGCAAATGGCTCTGGGTATGATCTCTGCCGTGCCCACGCCATGCCCATAGTTAAAGCTACAGACTTACGCAGTTAAATCCGATTTTGACCTCTTGATCCTCAAATTTAGGGAAATCAGCTTCAATATTCCAAAAAATGGGGATAAAGAGAGATTTTTCGCACTTTTTAAGTTATGGGCATCATTTTACTGTCACTTAAGCCTTTAAGGCTGAACACCCTTGATTCAAGGATTGGCGATCGTCCCAACCAGCCAGCCAGCCAGCCGAATAGTGTCGAACTTTGCCAGCGTTTGGAATGATCTTTCAGTGAAGTCGTTAGAGCATGTCTGTCGGTTCATACGATGGCGCAATTGCTCAGGGCAGCTTTTGCAATGCAGTCAACATTTCTAATCCGACCTGTTCAAATTCTTCAGAGGCCGCCAAGGCAGATCGCTCTGCTAAATCAAACACGGTTGCTCGCTGGCCAAAAGCGTCAGCAATGATTTGTCTCTGGTGAATGACTGTGTCAAAGGTAGGTACACCGGCTCTTTTCAGAAGAGAGAGCGCTTCATCCTTCAGCCGAGTGCCTTTGACAGCCCGAGAGAGCAAAACGCGGGCTTGGGGTAAGCCACCAAGAGCTTGGTTGACCTTTTTAACCAGCTTGATGGCGTCTGCGGCACTCCGCAGGTCAACGCCTGTCGGTTGGCAAGGAATCACGGCCAAATCAATGCAGGCCAGAATTGCTTGAGTCGATTCTGATAGACCGGCAGGACCGTCAACCAGGCAGTATTCATATTCGGCGGCAATGCGCGGTATTTTTGCCAGCAAATCCTGAGGATCCTGCATGACTTGGTGAGGAATATTCATGTCAATTAAGCCTTCTAGCCAAAAGGATGACGACCTCTGGGCATCAGCATCAATCACAAAGACGGAATGCCCTTGGGTCTGTAGCCAATAAGCCAGATGTACGGCAGTCGTGCTTTTGGCGCAGCCGCCCTTCTGATTCACGATTCCTAAGATAGGCACGTTCTCACCAATCAGTAGATGCTGCATATTTACTGCATTACCTTGACTGACTGCAAGCTGCTGGGCTTCAAACCTAATAGTTCAGGCCGTTTTTGACCTAGTTAGGCTAGCAATCTTTGGAGCAATGAAGGTTGGAGCCTAACGTCTCATGGGTGCGTTCAATATTGCTAGACCGAGATGTGGCTGGTGTCTCAAGTCGATCATTAAGCAGAGAAGACACTTGGTCTCATCGGGGACACTTATTAAGCATGGCGCGACAATCGTCAATGCTTGGACGGCACCGAGGAATCACTGAGGGTTGGGGCCGGTACAGAATTTTGGCAGAGCGATCGCCCACCTACCCAACCGGGCAAACTAGCAACGACACTGACTTGGCTCCACGATGACCGCCGTTCCTGTTCGCCCATCGACATCTCGTCCTCAAGGCATTTCGATTCGCTTCAAGATTTGTGGGATTGCCACCAGCCTGCTGGGACTGATTATTTTGGTGGTGTATGTATTTACCGATCGCCTGCGGCAAGTCAACGAAGAAATCACAGCTCTGGCAGAATATGTGATTCCCATTACCGATGAAGTCGCCGCAATTGACGTACACGCCCTGGAGCAAGAGCTGCACTTTGAGCGAGTGCAAAAGCTCTATGAGATGGAACCGCTCGATTTAGACCACATTGCCCGTGAACTCGCAGCCTTTGAAGCGCGGGGCAAGTTGGTGGATGAAGAAATTGCCGAGGCGATCGCGCTATCAAAAACGGCTTTAGAGGAAGCGACGCTGTCGCACGATCGCGAGGAGTGGAGCCGCATTGAACCCATGCTCGAAGAAATCGAGGCCCAACACCAGCAGTTTCATGACCACGCAGTGGAACTGTTGGTGCTGCTTGAGGCTGGAGAGATGGCGGCCGCCCGCCGCTTACAAGATCAGCTAATTGCAGAGGAAACAGACTTTAACGCAGCGATTAACAATATTTTTCTAGAGCTAGAGGCGTTTACCGTTAGCTCTGCTCAAGCGGGACAGCGCCATCAACAGACGGTGCAGCACTTGAGCTTGATAGTGGCGGCAATTGCGACTCTGTTTGGCCTAATTTATGCCACGGTCGTCACAATGGGACTGGTACGCCCGGTGCGATCGCTAGCCCAGGGCATTGCCGCCGTGCGTGCTGGAGACCTTGACACAGAATTCGACATTGCCAGTCAGGACGAAGTGGGTAAGCTTGCCCAGGCGTTTAACGGCATGGTGACCGAACTGCGGCTCAAGGCCGAATTAGAGGAAACCTTTGGCAAATACGTCGATCCGCGGATCGTGCGCAACCTGCTGCAGGCGTCGGAGGCGACGCAGACGGTCGGCGAGCGTCAGGTGATGACCGTGTTCTTTGCCGACGTAATGGGGTTGGAAGCCATCTTATCCGAGCTGGAACCGGACGCTCAGATTGGCTGCATCAATGACTATTTGAGTCTGATGTCGACTCCCATCTCTGGCCACAGCGGCGTTATCGATAAGTTTATTGGCACGGTGATAATGGGCTTTTGGGGGCCACCGTTCACCGCTGCTGATACCCATGCGCGCTTGGCCTGCGAAGCCGCACTAGCTCAAGTTGAGCAGTTGGCAGAGCAGCAGCAGCAGCTTGGCGTGATCGCTCCCACCGCTGATATTGCCGGTTTGCACCTCCAGGTCGGTTTGGCTACGGGGCCCTTAGTGGTCGGCAATATGGGCTCCAACGCGGCCAAGTCCTACACCGTTATGGGCGATACGGTCAATATCGCTTCTCGGCTGAAAGGCACTAGCAAACAGTACGGTGTGGCCATTGTGCTGGCGGCTGAAACCCAGCAGCAGGTGGCTGCCGTCATGGCCACCCGCGAACTCGATCTCGTGCAAGTGGTCGGTAAAGAAGAACCCGTGCGCATTTATGAACTGCTGGGTCTTGCGGATTCGCTGTCCGACGCTGAGCAAGCGGCCCTATTGGCCTTTGAGCAAGGACTAGCCGCCTATCGGCAGCAGGATTGGGCCAGCGCCCGGCAGCACTTTGAGACTTGTTTAGCCATTCAACCGGGCGATCGCCCCGCTCAGCTTTATCTCGAACGCATCGCTGCTTTTACAACCAGTCCGCCGCCTGCTGACTGGAATGGTGTCTGGCAACTGACCCAGAAATAGCCCCAACAGCTTCTCGCGTGCCCTTCATCCGTCCTCA
>JBCCNE010000132.1:0-10074 GCA_039026015.1 Cyanobacteria bacterium P01_C01_bin.70
GCAAACCCACTCCCAGGATTCTCGCCTTCGATCTTCAAGCCTTCATAGGCCAGCGTCAGTTCTTCTAGCGCCACGGTTTCTGACCGCGCCTGCAACGAGTCAGCCTTCCACCCAACGGGCACTGCCCCGATTAGCGTCCAGCACTGCATGGTTTCTCCAGCCTGATTGAACAGCAAGATACTGACGTTGCGCCGCTGATTGGTGTCGTTTTTGAGAATCTTTTGCAGCCATTTCCAAAAGTCCAGGCTATCGGTAACGCCCCGCTTCAGCGTGACCTTAGAAAAACTGGGCGTATCTAGCAAAAACCGCTGCTGGTCATTGACTCCCCCTTCGCTCACGGGCTGTATCTGCAAACTAATTCCCAGTCCTGCACATTCGCTGAACGAAGCGGCAATTTCACTGTCGATTTCTACATAAAACCGATTGGCGGTGACGTAGTTGAAGTGGGGATCTTGAGTCATGGCCGCCTCCGATAGGGGGAACCAGCGCGATCTCGTTCCTGTCGCAATTCGTTGCACAACAGGGCATACACGCGATCGCTGAGCTGCCGTAACCGCTCAGGTGATTCCAGCACTTTGGTGGCTAGTTGCACTAAAGCGGCCTGGTCGGGTGAGTTTGAGTTATGGGCTATCATGCATCCCCCTGGCCAGAAATTGACGAATCTGCTGAATTGGCCGTACCGGCACGAGCCCGACTTCACTCAGCAAATATTGACCTTCGATGCTCAAGAGTTGGTGGGCTAAAACCCCTCCTGGCGACAGGCAATCCGTTGTGGTGGCAGCATCGGCACTACAAGTGTCGGGATAGGCCACTGCCATCCCATAGCCCAGGGGATAGCCCCGCTGGGCAGGCTCATCCTGTGCGGCAAAAATGTCTGAATTGACCCAATATGCACCTCGATCAGCGCACAGATCGGTGTTCTCATCAACCGGGCCGCCGTTGCTCATCAGAATGGGGTAGGTTTGGCGATCTTGGGTCAGGGTCAGGGGATAGACCGAGCACTGACCATTCAGGCGGCTGATGCGGTCAAACCCGATGCCAATGAGGGGCTGATCCGTGATCTGCTGGTTTTCAAAATCATCCACCATGTGGGCATAAATGCTGGCTGGGGGCGGGGCTTGGGCCGCGACTGTGGCTAAAACCTGACGTCGCACACTCTCAAACTGGGCTTGGTCTTCAGTCGTATCAAACACCAACTCTCGAAACAGGGCGACCGTCTCAGCAGCGTTATCACCCGACTTGCCATAGCCCTGGGGAAAGTAAAGCTTGACGGGATAGTCGTTTTTACCAATGGTTTGGCGCTGACGGGTGAACAACTGGCGGATGTCTGCCAGCGAGATGGATGGATCGATTAGCTTAAGCACGTTGCGATCTCGCTGGGCGTCACTATAAATCACAAACACTGCCAAACCGTCATAGGCCACTGTGGTTTCGGCAATGCCCGGAGTGTCTCCCTGGCCGCCACGGACAAACCCCGCCTGCAATTCACCCTGGCGAATTTGGGACAGCAACTCTTGGCGATCGCGAACCCCCTGACTCGACCGGAGCAGATTTGACGGACTTGACGGATTGGATGGAGCCGTGCCCTCTTCCAAAGAGGCTTCGAGCATGACCGCCTGATCAGAGCGGATCGCGGGATTTGCTAGCGATCGCGAGAACGCTTCTTGCCAAGCCACTCTCGGCTCAAAATTGTAGGTAATGGTGACTGAGTCATCGAAAGGTTGCAGCTTGAGAATGCACCCCTCCGATTCTCGACAGGTTGGCCCCGCCCAAATGGGCATTCCAGTGCGGCGTTGCCACCAACTCAGTCCTGCCCAGCCGACTCCTAATAGAGCCATCCCGATCACCAACCACGCCCAAGGACTCAGCCCTGTTGTCTGAACAGGCTCTACCAGCGGTTGCTCGGCCTCCGTAGGCATGACCAAAGTGGGTGGCAGTTTCCGCAGCACCTCAATCGCAGTATCGGGACTGCGAAACGGTTCCTCTGATCCCACCCCCAGCAGTCGACAGATAAATGGGTAAAGCGAGCGCGCCTCGGCATCATCCGGCCAGTTCGCCAACTGGGCAGGGTCGGCTTGGGTGTCGCGAGTCAGCAAGGCAAAAGCAATGTGCCCCAAGGCAGCAAGATCGTCCGAGATTGTTCCCAAAGCCTGAGTATTGTCAGCAATGTCTCGAATTGCGGGCTCGCCAGAGTAAAACAAATGCTCCCACAATGCTAAACGCGACAGATAGACAAAAAAGGATTCTGCCTGAGTTCCTACCGTGGCCTCCGTAAAGCGAATCCACAAGCTCTCCAAGGTCAAATGTCCGTGGGGCAAGCCCATCTGGGTCGAGCCATCAGGCCATTGCACCTGATAGGTCTGCAAATACTGCAACGATTGCAGCACCTGCCGCAGCAGTTCCCGCACTTGATCGGGGGAAAAAGGCTGGCGGCGATCGGCCAAATGTTCAGACAAACACTGGCTTCCTGGCAGAGATTTAGTAACCAAATAACAAGGCTGCTGGGGGGCGGCAATCACGTCCCGCAGTTTGAGTAAGCGAAAGTCTGAGCCCTCTCCCAAGCGGGCATTGAGGTCGATAATCTGCTTGAAGGCAGTACGACGTGCCTGCTGATTACGTGTCTGAAACGTTGTGTCGCTTAAGCAGTATTGATAAATCCAGACAGCTTCCTGGCCGTTTTCCTGAATGCCCTCGTAGAGCCGCATCCAGCCGTGATCTTGTAGGCAGGCACCGACGCTGTAGCGCCCCACCCACCCTCGGGTCAGCACCTCACCGGGTCGCAACAAAACGCAATCTGGATTGTCTAAGGCGACTGGCTTTGTGACTGGAGGCGGAGTCGCTGCTGCTATGGAAGTGGGTGCAGAAGGAAGCGCCTGAGGACTGGCTGATGGGGATGTCCGGTTGTCCTGGCGCTGCTGCCGCGATCGCCCTTCTACAACCGTTTCTCGACGACTGGCACCATTGGTATCAGCAGCTTCCCGCGCACCGTCTGCCGGTTTGCTTCGGCCTGAACCGCTCCCTGGAAACGCGGCTTGTTCATATTTTTGCAGGGCGATTTTGCGACCTTGTCGATAAATCGCCTGCTGAGGATTTCTGACGAAGTTGCTGGCTTCGCTGAACTTGCGGCGAAGGCGATTCACAAAATCGGGGAGTCTCATGGAGTGTCTCCTCCGGGGGGCGGCATGGTCTGATGGCGGTTGGGGACTGCCTGACCGTTATCTGACGGCAGCGGTTCCAGGTCGTTGATCTGCCGATACAGGTCATACAAGTAATTCAGATCGGCGGCATACAGATTTTCAATCACGCGGGGGGTGAGAGACTCCAACGCGCCCAAACGCACCACTACTCGCGCCAAAATCAACACTGTGGCATAGGCTGGGTTGGCTTTCACTCGCGGATCTTTTAGCGGCACAATCTCATCCATCGCCTTGGCCAACCGCATGACGCCCTGGCGATGAAGATTGCCCTCACCATCCGAATAGCCTTTTGGTAATGTAAAATCAAACTCGGTTTGAAACATTGACACTCCTTGTCGCTCATCAGCCCATTCCCCATCCGGCTTTATTGCGATCGCGCAAACGATGACACCGCCAGCTCCAACTCCTCAATTGCCAGCTCCGTGCTCTGGGCATTGACTTCAGAGGTGTTGTAGCGCATTGGCCAAGCGCCCTGAAAGTCGTAACGGGCTTGCTCGCTGCCCGACTGGTCAAAAATGCTCAAGGAGCCTTCCGCTTCATGATCCTGCCATTGGCCAAGTTCCACCTGGTTAAACCAGTTCCACAGCGTCATCGAATCAGTCATGCCTCGCTGCAACACCAGGTTGTCCGTCGCGACATGCCCCGGAATTTTAGTGGTCACCAATTGGCCATATTTCGCTTTCGCCCATTGGTTAGCTGTGACCTCCACGATCGCGATTGACTTTTGCGATCGCTGAAACCGCTGACAGGCCAAAAACACTGCATCCACGGTTTCGCTACCGCCGCCAATTTGCAGCTCCAACTTGAGATAAAACCGGCTAGCGAGTAAGAGCTCAGAAAAATCCTCAGTGGTCATGGCTTACTGCACTCGCTCAATGCCTTCATGCACCAACTCCAGCGTTTCATTAGCCATGTTGCTATCGCCAGCCGTAAAACTGGGGCCTTCATATTTGCAAGGGTAGGCATTGATCAGTTCCCAACGCGCCTGCATGCCTCCGGCCTGATCGTAGGCACTCACCGAGGCCGCTTTCCGGTTGCCCGTCCACTGCGAAGACCCGCCATCGTTGGTGTTGCAGTCCTTATACCAGAGATAGAGGTCCTTATCGGTCGTGGCCACCATCTTCACCGTCACATTGGCAAACTTCTCCACCGTGGGGGTCGCCTGCCGAATCCGCACACCCGATTTCCCCGAGCCATGCACGCCGCCATCGCCAGCAACCGGCGACTCTACTGAGAGTCCCGCAACTTCAAGCACCAGTTTTTCAGCAATGCCATCGGCCTCAAAATAAAACCGACAGGCAGTTAACAACTCAGCCATCTTTTTCAGCCATCTCCTTTTTGTATCGCTCGAAGGTTCTTAAGTTCACGCTCGTATTCAGTCACCAAGAATTGAGGAATGGAGAAACGAGAGCTCAGTAGGATGTTTGTTTTGCCACTCCCCCCACTCCCCTACCTCCCCTACGCTGCATCCTGAGACTGATCCCACTGACTGATGCGGAAAATCACAAATTCAGCCGGACGCACCGGACACACGCCAATTTCCACAAACAGTTGCCCTAACTTCATCGTTTCGGGTGTGTTGAGTTCGGCGTCACATTTCACATAAAACGCTTCCTCTGGCGTACTGCCAAACAGCGCCCCCTGCCGCCAGATCCGCTCTAGGAAGTTTTTGACCGTGCGAGTAACCCGAGCCCACAAATCCTCATCGTTAGGCTCAAACACGGCCCATTGGGTACCTTCTTCGATGGACTTGGCGATGTAGCACATGAGTCGCCGGACACTGACATAGCGCCAGTCCGTATCGTCAAGCTGCGCCAGAGTGCGAGCGCCCCAAACCAACGTCCCCCGATTGCGGAACTTGCGAATGCAGTTGATGCCTCTGGGATTCAGGAACTCCTGTTCTCGAAAATTGGTGTCATACGCGAGACCGGTAACACCTCGGGGAATCTCGTTGGCAGGGGCTTTATGAATGCCTCGGGTCTCATCGGTGCGGCACCAGAGCCCCATCATGTGACCACATGGGGGGATTGAAATGGGCTTACCCGCGCTGCGTGGATCAGGCACCTGTAACCAGGGATAATAAAGGGCGGCAAATTGGCTAAAGCGGCCAAAATTATCCATGCGCCAAGCTTCAATATCTTGAGGTTTTTGCTGCTCAGGTAGAACCGGCAGCGTGCTTTTGCGGGGTTTGACGGGCGGTGGGTCGATGACGGCCATGCGGTAGGCTGGCCCCGGAGCCGCCGTTTCGCAGTTGGTGATCATCATTTCCATCACGCCGTGAACCTGCTCTAGAGACAGCAGTCCGCGCTGATAGACCAACATCAAGTCAGGGCAGGCTACCATCGCCACCTCGTCTACTTCAAACAGCCCTTGCACCCCGGATCGCCGCTTGGTCGAGCCATACATTTCGCGATACCAGGGCTTCGTCAGGTATTGGGTCGGGCGCGGTCTCACTTCATAGACGCCATTGGCCGGTCGTTGCGCCAGCGGCATCCCTGCTTCTGCGGTAATCTCAATATTTAGACACTCACTGAGTTGAACGCGGGACTCTCCGGGTTGCGGCTCGCTTTCGGCATTCAAAACGTAAGTCCCTGCAGAACGATCTTGAGGGTCTTCAACCGTTTCTGGGTCTTGCATGGTCAAATGCCGAAACACCTTAGCATCCCCCTCTCTTGATACCACTCTAATTTGGAAGAACTCCCCGCTGTTGAAGGGCTCGTCATCCGGATTCTCTGGTGGTAAGGGCTCATCGGGCTCAATAAAAACCCGCACTCGACCTTCGGCTTCTTTTTCAGGCTTGAGCGTAAAATTCAAGGCAGGCTTGTTCCCAGAGGTGCCTACGGGGGTCAAGGCGGGGGGCGGATCTTCGAGCTGATGGGGTGGGGTAGAGTCGGGCTTGGGCAGTTCGGTACCAATGCTGACGACCCAACACCGGCCGCCGCCATTTTCAAACCAGCCTTTGATCGCAAAAGGCAAGTAGGCCCCAAAGTCAGTGAAGCCGTCAGAGCCAATTTTGGCAAAGTTTTCGAGGTACTGACTCCAGCTTGTAACGAGGGTGGGCTCAAACATTTCGGCGTCGCCGCGAATGTCTTCGGTGAACCCGACAAAGCCCGCTACGCTAAGGTTGATACCCTGGATGGCACGACTGCCACGGGACACTTCTTCGACATAAACTCCGGGGGCATAATAGTCCAGTCGAGCCATGAATGTTCTTTCTCCTTTGAGGACGATCGCAGAAGGCTTAATTGCCGTGCCACAATGGGTGGCGTTCAGGGGTCTGAGCCGATGGGGCCAAGGGGGGATTTTCTGGCTTTGCGGCTTGTGTAGTTTCTGCCGTCCCTGAGCCATCGTTTTCGCAGTGTTTCGTGAAAAGAAATATTAAGAGCTGAGAATAGATTTATTCGTAATTCTGCCGTGCTGAAGAAATGGCATCAGCCTATAAAAGCATCTGCACAAAAAATTGTGGATTTATTGAATCCTCATTCCTAAAAAGTGCGAAAAGCGCCGGTGATCGCCGTGGAACTTATGAAGTTGGCAATTGAGCACGCCAACTCAGCTCCTGGCTAACCGTCAGCTTTTTGGTTTCACGGTTCAATATCTCAATTGAGTATGGATAGTGATGATCTAAGTCAAGCCTTACATCAACAGCTCAAACAGCTCGTTGAAATGGCCTGCAATTCCCCCGTCGGTAGTCCCGAGCGTCAGGTAGCATTTGCCGAAATTGTGCGCTTGGTCATGCGGTCGGGCAAACTCTGGCGGGAATCGACCGTTTACTATCCAGATTGCTTGCAGGAAATGTGGGAATACTGCTTTCGCTATATTGATGACCCGGAGCTTGGGTACGATCCGAGTGTTTGCACCGTGACGACTTGGCTGGACGATCGCTTGAAAAAGAATCTACGGCGTTATCGCGATCGCAAATCTCGCCAGCGGAAACGCTATATTTCTGCCATGCCCACAGAGGCCGGACAGGTCGTTGACCCCGTCGATACCTTGGTCTCACCTGCTGATGTGTATCCGGCCTTAAAAATGTGGTCTAGTCTCATTCGCTGGGTACAAGCCGATCCGGAGCAGACGTTACGTAGTCGTAAATGTCTGCGATATCCCCAAATTACGGCGCAGGTTCTGTTGTTGAAGCGTTTGCCCCCCAACGAGCAATCCTGGGACGAAATCGCCGCAGAGTTTTCTGCCGATAAAACTTACATTTCCCAGTGGTATAGCCGTTATTGCAATGCCCTCCTGAGAGAGTGGGGGCGGGCAGAGGGTCATCTCGACGATAGCAGTGACGATGAGTGAAGGTGTCTATGAATTCTCCAAATCCCATCCCCAATGACACCAGCATTCCTCTGTGGGTTACTCAATCGGCCCACTACCAGGCTGACGTGTTTGCCCGTCAGCAGCCCAACCCTCAAAAGGCCGAGCAAGTTTATCGCAATACCCTAGCGGTTTGCGTCGTCAATAGCTATCTCAAGCTGTTGGGCATTCAGACCGATGTGACCGCTTCAGATAGCTGGAATGCGGTCATCCGATTAGCTAGCGATGCGGCTGATTTAGTCGTGGTGGGGCGCGGCCAGCTTGAATGTCGTGCCGTTGCCCCCGGTGCCGAGACTTGCTCAGTGCCGCTCGAAAGCCAGTGCGATCGCATCGGCTATGTCATTGTGCGTCTCGATAGCGATCAGGAAGCGACACTGCTGGGGTTTGTCGATCAGGTTAATTCCGAAACCTTACACTTGAAGGAATTACGCCCCATTTCCGAACTTCCCGACCACCTGGCCCAGCAGCAAACGAGGGTGAATCTCAGGCAGTGGCTCGAAGGCATCTACCAACTCGACTGGCAGCCCCCCGAAACGTTACTGCGCCCCAAACAACTGGTTCTGAGCCATTCCCAGGCTAAATTCCAGCGCGCCAAGTTGATTGAGCTGAATCTAAATTTAGAACATCGGGATGTCATCCTACTGTTTTCGGTTATGCCTGAGCACGATGTTCTCAACATTAGAGTGCAACTGCATCCAGCGATTCTAGCCGAGCCGAAACCTAACGGTACGCGGCTCATTCATTCAACCCTTGACTGCCTGGTGCCTAACATCAAATTATCTCTCAAAACCGAAGGAAATGAACTCTTTAAGGAAGTGATTTCTCGTCCATTCCCCCGCGATAACTGCATTCAATTACCGATATTTCAAGGGCATTTAGGAGAGCGATTCACGATTCTGATTTCAATCGATGATCTCACCATTAGCGAGCATTTTCAGTTGTAGTATCAATTCTGCATAGCCGCCCGAATTGATGCATGAAGGGCAAACGGGCAAGATGCCTGTGCCAACAAGACACTCTTGCTATCAGGAGCTTCACGGTTTACGCCGGATCGCCATAGATTCCAGTGACCAATGCACGCCAACTCCCACTCTTCACCTCACCCATCTGTAGTGCTATTTTCCGGAATTGATGTTAGTCGGGGGGCGATCGCTGTCGTTGTCGTCTGAAACAGCGTGGGTAGCCAACTCGCAAACGGATATTGATCTTCCAAGCTAGAGAGTTGTTGCCGGGCTTCACGAATCGCCACACACAGAGATTTTTCGGCTGACAGTGCCTGTAATAAATAGGCAAGAAAATTCTGGGCCACCTGGTCTGGTACTGGCTCCTTCATCACGACAATTTGTGGGATTTTTAGGGCGCAGAGTTCACGAGCTAATCCCAAACCATCGCAGGAATTGAGAATGGCTAACTGGAGTCCCTGCTCGACTGCTTTAGCGAGTGCAAACTGCAAATCTTTAACCGCCAGTTGATCAAAGGAATTTAGCTGCATAGCACCACCATATCCATCGCGATCGCTATAGCTATGTCCCGAAAAATAAAATACATCCCAGCCTTGGTGATCCCACAACATATCGTGGAATTGTTTGCGATCGGGTTCCGGTAAAAAGACCACATCGACCTGTGAGCGATCTAACGACTTTAAAAGTTGTTGGTCAGCCTCAACATCAATCCCGGAACTGTTGCCCAAAACGGCTAAAACACGGGTGCGGCTGCGGTTATATCCATGCTTGCCAACGTTTTCTAAAGACATGCCACTCAAAGCAATTTCGGCCTTAGGATAGTCGGCCAAAAATTGCCAGACCTGCCACGGCAGCCGTCTCAGCCAGATATCTTCGGTCTGAATTAAGACTCGAATCTCTTGTTCAGGCAAAAACTTCTCCCGTAATTTATCGGCGATGAGGCGAAAGGTGGGAGACTCCAGCCACGATCGCAACGTTTGCGTTAACTGTTCGGCTAACAGATGCAATTCCTGATGAGAAACGTTGGTAATGTCTTGATGATCGGTAAATTGAATCCGTGAACAACTATTGAACGATTGCCGATAGAGCGTTTGCCATGCTTGATAGAGTCGCGCTAATTCGGGTGCAGGGGGAAGACTCGCGTGAAATTTGAGCGGTTCCGTCAGGATGCCGACCCGAATATCTGCTGTTACTGGATACCCCTGCTCCAAACTGCCGTCCCAAAAGGTCAGAATGACTTGTTTATCGTCCGCCGATATCTGCTCCGTGTCCCGCTTTGAACTACTGGTCAACTGTTTCAGAATATGTGTGAGTTCCGTTGTCGTTCTTTGATAGTGCTCAATTTGCTGCTGGGCGGTGACCAGATGCGCCTGATAACGGTCTTCAATTTGTTGGAGATGCGCTTGGTAAATCGATTTGAATGCTTGATGCAAATTGGCTTTGTTAATCCCATCTGGAACCCCTAACGCAAGTTTGAAAAAGCCATCCCCTTTGTCTTCGATGCCCTGTAGCTTGATGCGATCGTCATGGGTGGCCTTGACCTGCTCTAGGGTCTGGGCGATCGCGTCACGGTCAATCCCATTCCGAAAGATCATTTCCAC
>JBCCNE010000133.1:0-10050 GCA_039026015.1 Cyanobacteria bacterium P01_C01_bin.70
AAGGTCGAGGACACGCTGCAGCAAGACTTTGTTAAGGCCTTTTCTAAACGCGCGCCGCTGAACTGTGGCGACCTGTATCGGCTGAACCAACCAGGTGACCAGTTTGAATGCGAAGTGGTGGGCGGCGTTACCGTTGAGCAAAGTCAGGTTACGGCACTGGTGGTCAAGATTGATCCGGAAGGCAATTTGAACTGGTACGAGGTACGAGAGGCGATCGCCCCGGCTACGGCTGTCTCTAATCCGGCGGGCGAGGCGGGTACCGCAAGTGATGCGGGCACCCCGTCAACCTCGTCTGCAGCGCCAGCTGGCGGCAACGCTCAGACATCTGCCCCCAAGCCGAAAATTGCCGGTACCCGCGAAGTCGAGCGGCCTCGAGTCGCCGGAGATGACGACTAAAGCGTTCCTGCGAATGACTTGTCCAACCTTTAGAAGCAGTCCTCAGGCTCACGAGGAAAAGCCTTTTTGGTAAAACCAATGCCAGGGTATTTTTGAGCTGTAATACCATTTCTCCGTAATAGCACTACAGATCGGAATGGAGAGCTTTGGGAGCAAGGGGGCCGGGGAACAGGATGTGTAGCCAGAGTTTGGAGATCTCTATAAAGTGCTTGCAGTAGCTCGGCTCGATCGCTGCCTGTCTTCCTCAAGTATCAGGCTTAGTTTGAGCGGTGCGGGCAGGTGTCAGAATGGTGCAGCACAGTCCGATAAATACCAGCAGCGAGCCGGTGATTTCTAATGGACTGAGGCGATCGCCCAGCAGCACCACCGAAAACCCCATCCCAAAAATCGGCACCAGCAGCGAAAAGGGCGCGACGCGGTTGGGCGAATAATGCTGCACCAGATAGGCCCAGAAGCCAAAACACAGCAGCGACGAAATTAAGCCGGTATATAAAATCGTGCCGATGCCTAAGGGCGTCAGCGATCGCAGGGCCGCCCACTGGCCCGACTCAAACTGAGCTGACAGTCCCAACAGCGGCAGCGGCGGTACGATAGCCATCCAAACTAAAAGGCGAAAGCCATTGCTCACTTGGGCCAACTTGAGGCAGATATTGCCGATTGCCCAGGATGCCGCTGAACCCATGACAAACAGTAGACCCACTAAAGAAGTTTGGCCATCACGTCCCCAGGCGATCGCTCCCATTCCGGCTAACGCTAAACCCACCCCGAGCCATTGCTGACGGCGCGGTACATCGTGCAAAATCCAGGTCGAAAACATTAGCGTAAATAAGGCTTGAGACTGCACTACTAGAGAAGAAAGACTGGCGGGCATGCCATTAGCCATCCCCACATAAAGCAGCCCAAATTGAAAGACGCCCATGGCTAAACCGACTGCCAAAATCCAGCGCCAGGCAATACCTGCCCGCGGCACAAACAGAATTGCCGGAAAGACAATCACCACAAAGCGCAGAGCGGCGAACAGCAGCGGCGGAAACTCGCCCAAACCGACTTTGATCGCCACAAAGTTAAAGCCCCACAGCAGCGCTCCCAAGATCGCCAATAGTATGTGCACAAGACTCACGGTGACATCCTAATCGTTAGTTTTGCCAGTTGCCGACCGGCAATCAAGTGTTGTGATTTGAGATTGGAAATTTGGGCTTTCGGAAGGTGAGATAGCAACATGCTTTCAAAGCTAATTTACAAAGGCCATCTTAAATAGCCCTGAGACCATGGCTGAGTAAGAATTTGAACAGTTCCCTGACAGATCAGCACAACCGTATGAAGATCCGGATATCACTCACGATTACAGGGTTTGTAAATCATCCCTCACGCTATTGCTCTCAGCTTTGGCAAAGCCCCATGTATGAGCTACCCGAGGTCAGTGTTATTGCTGCTGAAGGCGCAGTTGGGCGTAATGAGACTTGATGTCGGCGATAGAGAATAGCGCCTCAAATTTCAGTCCTTTTTCTTGATAAAACTCGCTGCCTCCCTGCTGGCGATCAACGAGGGCTAGCACCGTGTCAACGGCGTATCCGGCACTGCGTAGTCGTTCCACTGCCTGCCAGGCCGACTGGCCCGTAGTGACAACATCTTCCAGCACCACCACAGGAGCACCAGCCGACAGCGTCGGCCCTTCAATATAAGCTTGGGTGCCGTGGCCTTTGGCTGCTTTGCGCACGATTAAAGGGGTAATGGGGCGATCGCTGTAGGCCCCGACAATGCTGACTCCACAGACAATCGGATCAGCCCCCAACGTCAAACCCGCCACGGCCGCCGTGTCCAGCGGAATCTGATCGAGCAGCAACCGACTCACCATCACGCCGCCCACAGGATGCAAGGTCACTTGCTTACCGTTGATGTAATAGTCACTTTCTTGTCCCGAAGAGAGGGTGAAATTGCCTTCTTTATAAGCGACTTCGCAAAAGAGCGTTAACAAGCGATCGCGCAGCTCCACCAGCGGCAGGGCAGTTAGGGCAGCGGCAGAAGCAGAAATATTCGAAGTCATAAATAAAAAATGAAGAAAAGTTGCGCCGTTTTTTACAGACTGCGCTATAAATGACGTGCGTACAGGTGTATGCCGTTCATGGTCATTACCCCAATAGTGTACGCCTCGGTAAGGATAATCAAATACACAAAGTATCAGTCCGCTGCTGATACCTGTGATTCAGTGGAGTGAGGAAAGCACAATGGCCAAGTTTTTAGTCCGTACGTTAACCGCAACGATAGCTGTCGCATCGGTGATGGCGATCGCTCCGGCGACCCCCGCTGATGAACCGCCGACCTCTGAATCTGCCTATGTCCCTTATGCCATGGATGAAATCTTTTTTAGCAACGGCGGCTCTTACAATAAGAACCGCTCGATTAGTGGCCAACTGGGCACCATGTTCGGCGTCGGCAGCTTTCCTGAGGAAGCCGTAATGGAAGATGCTTACGCTATTTTTGAGGCTTATCAGTATCTGCTAGAGCAGCAAACGCGCACTGATCCCACGCTGCGGGTGCCTGACTTAGCAAACCCCTATTCGACCTCGGTGCAGTTTCTGCCAGCCGCTGCCGACGGGGCCGTCTCTGGAAGTGAGTTTATTTTTGAATAGAGCCGCTTTTCCCTAATGCTCTAATTGGGCCGCATGACAGTTACCGCCAGCGCGATCGCTTTGGGAAGTAATGTAGGCGATTCTCTCGCTACTCTCAGGGCTGCCATCAGTGCCCTTGAGGCCCATGCTCAGGTAACGGTGACGGTCGCTTCCAGCGTGTATTTAACTAAACCCCTGGGGCCGCCGCAGCCGGATATTTTTAACGCCTGCATACTGCTGAAAACGACTTTGACGGCCCCAGAGTTACTCAGCCTACTGTTGGCAATCGAGACGACCTTTGGTCGAGTGCGGAGTCAGCATTGGGGACCCCGCACCCTCGATTTAGATTTGCTGCTGTTTGGCCAGCAGGTGCTATCGACGCCGACACTGCAACTGCCGCATCCCAGAATGTGGCAGCGGGGATTTGTGCTGGTGCCATTGGCTGAGATTGCCCCTAACTGGCATAATCCCATTTCGGGTCAGACCATCGCCGAAATCAGCGCTGTCGTCGGTGACGCCGGAGTCGAGCGCTTACGAGATGCACCACCGCTGCTTTCCAGAATTGCCGGAAGGAGTGTGGTAGGCTAAAGCCCTCTCTAACGGCGATCTCGCCTTTGTTTATACCACTGGATACTGCAACGACTATGCCCCTCGGTAACGAACCGCCTCAGCTTCTCAGACAGCGCTTATTGCTTAAAGGGCGTAAATTTAATTTCGAGGTCAATAGCCTGAGGCTGCCCAATAAATCGGAAGGCGAGTGGGAATGTATTCGCCACCCGGGTGGAGCCCTGGCGATTCCGGTGACGGCGGCAGGGCAGCTGGTTTTGGTACGCCAATATCGGTTTGCCGTGCAGGGACGACTGCTGGAGTTCCCGGCCGGTACCGTAGAGCCCGACGAAACGCCGCTTCAAACCATTCAGCGCGAGATTCAAGAAGAAGTTGGCTACACCGCCAAAAGCTGGCAATCGCTCGGGAATTTTCCGTTGGCGCCGGGCTATTCTGACGAATTTATCTACGCCTTTATCGCCACTGACTTAGAACCGATTGACCAGCCGCCCGCTGGCGATGCTGATGAGGATATTGAGGTGGTTCATTTGACGCCACAAGAGTTTGAGCAGGCTGTACACAACGGTGAGGGGGTCGATGCCAAGTCGATCGCCAGTTATTTTTTGGCCAAAGCTCACCTGACTGGCTAGATTCCTTGTGGCAAACGCCTCAGTACTTCTGCCAATTTCGCCTCTCGGAATTTCTCGCGACCTGAGCTGTTAGGCAACCGGGTAGGCTCGGCTCATCGCAGCGCCGGGAGTTTATCCGTAAATGGAAAGGGGTGCTTAAGCAGAGACTCCAGGGCTGAGGCTGGCACCGGCTTACAGAAATAATATCCTTGGCTATATTCACAGCCTACCCGATGTAGATGCTGCAACTGCTCAAACGTCTCGCCGCCCTCGGCAATGGTCACCATACCCAAGCGATCGCTCAAGGCCACAATGGTTTCAATAATCTCTTGGTTAACGCTGCCCAACTGCATGTTGGAGGTAAAAGACTGGTCAATTTTCAGCGCCCCGAGGGGAAAGCGATGCAGATAGCTGAGGGATGAATATCCAGTGCCAAAGTCATCGACGGCCAACCGCACTGACAAATCTTGAATTTGTCCAATCAGCTGCAGTATTTGCGGCGTATCGCTCACTAAAAGGCTTTCAGTAATTTCTAAAATCAGATGCTCGCCGGCCAAGTCTGACTCTGATAGTGCCCGGGTGATCCAGTCCACCAGATGGGGCACGTGTAAATCCTGAGCTGACAGGTTAACGCTGACTTTCAGATTTTCAGCCGCCGGATACTGGATTTGCCACTCCTTGAGCTGATGACAAGCCGTCCGTACGGCCCATTGATCCAGCCCCGCAATCAGCCCCGTTTCTTCGGCAATGGGGATGAAATCGCTGGGGGGAATCAGGCCATGCTCAGGATGTTGCCATCGGGTCAGGGTTTCGAGGCAAAAAATCGCCCCATCCCGAAGACTGACGATGGGCTGATAGTAGAGTTCTAGCTGCTGTTGGACGATCGCCCGCCGCAAATCTTGTTCTAACTGCAGTCGATAGGTGACGCGTTTATGCAGCGCCGGATCAAACAGGGCATAGCCGTTTTTACCATTTGCCTTCGCCCGATACATGGCGATATCAGCATCGCGCAGCAGCTCGGTCGCGCTGCGATAGGTCAAAGCGCCTAAAACAATGCCCATGCTAGCGGTCGCAAAAACTTCGCGCTGCTCTAGCTGCAGAGGCTGTCTCAGCGTTTGTAGCAGGCGCTCAGCCACCGTCAGCACTTCAGAGGTGTCGTCGATCGCCTCCAGCAGAATGACAAACTCGTCGCCGCCAATCCGCGCGACCAAATCACCAGGGCGTACCAGCCGATTGAGGATTTGGGCAACCATCACCAGCAGCTGATCGCCCGCCAGGTGCCCCAGGGAGTCGTTGACTAGCTTAAAGCGATCGAGGTCGAGAAACAGCACCGCAAACTGTTGATGTGGCGGTCGCTGCATGCGCACTAACGCCCGCCCTAACTGGGTCATCAGCAGATTGCGGTTAGGCAGCTGCGTCAAGGTGTCGTGAAGCGCATTGTGGCGGAGTTGAGCTTCGGCCTGCTGCCGCTCTGCTTCAAGCTGTTTGCGATCGCTAATATCTTGGATGATGGCCGCCAGCACCTTGAACTGACCCTGTTCATCGCGGATAACGGATGCCGTTAAATGCACCCAAACAGTCGTGCCGTCGCGTCTGACATAGCGTTTATCGGTGCTAAACTCTGAGCGCTCGGCCCGGGCCACTTCTAAAAAAATGGCCTGATTTAGGTAGCGATCGCTGGGATGCGTGAATTGATTCAGCGACATCGACTGCAGTTCTCGCTCGCTATATCCGGTAATGGCACAATATTTGGCATTGACTTGCAAAATTTGCCCTGCCGAATTGCAAAAGGCAATCCCGAGGGTCGCTTGCTCATAAAGCGACCTAAAAAAAGACTCCTGATTTCTGAGCATTTGCTCAGCCTGCTGCCGCTTTTGCAGCTCCGCATGAGCCGCCTGAAAGAGCGCTGCTTGGTGAATCCCAATCGCTAACTGATCGGCAATGCGAACACATAAGCCGGTAGCTTCTGGCATCCAGTTGGGCTTCAACTTTCTCAGCGTTAGGCTGCCCCAGGTGCCATCTTGTACCCGCAGAGGCACAATTAACCACGCCCCTGGAAAGAGCTTGGCCAATTCTCGGTGGAGCTGATCGGTCAATCGGGTACTATCGTCAACGCAGACCGTCTGCCCCTGCTTGAGGGTGGCCGCCGCCGGATTTTGAGCATCAGACAGCCGCAGGCCCACACAGGGGAGAATCGTCTCGTTAGCACGATGCTCGGCAATGTAACGCCAGGTTTGGTCCCCTTCTTCGAATTTAGCGATCGCCCCGTGATCAGCATCCAACAAACGACTAATTGCGGCTAGCGTCTGGGGAAACAGTGACTCAATCTCAAAGGACTGACGCACCAGCCGCACAATGTCATTGACGGCCCGCTCTTGTTCAGCCTGTCGCTGCAGCGCCTCTTGGGCAAGCTGTAAATCAGTCATATCTCGAGAGGTCACGACTACCCCACACAGCTCATGACCGTCATCGAAAAAAGGAGCGTACGTCACATTGAGATAGTGCTGCTTATCAGCATCGTAGGCAAACCAGTTGCTATGGCGGACAACGTCTCCTTGCAGACATTGATCTAACTTTGGTTTTACGAGTGAGTGAAAGACGTTCTCTCCCAATAAATCAGCTACCGAATGCCCTACGATGTCTTCGCGCTTTTTGTGATGCCAGTCGAGATAGGTCTGGTTGACCGCGCGGTAGATGTAGTCGGTATCGAGCAAAGCAATGCCGTCTAGCGTGGCCGACACAATCCGCTCATACTGACGTAGCTGATCTTCATTGGAGCGTCGGAAAATAAGTTCCTGCTGCAGTTGTTGACAAGACTGGGCTTTGGCGATCGCGATTGCCAACTGTGTTGCCACCTGTTGCGCCAGTTCAACATCCTCATCTCGCCAGCCAGTTTGGTTAGGTCGTCGACATAGGGTCAAGCTGCCCCAGGCGCGCCCGTCGAGGCTGATGGGAACTAGCAGCCAAGTCCCCGGATTTTTCTTTGCGAATTCACTATTCACCGGGTCGGTGATGCTGCTGATGTCGTTAATCTTGACCACTTCTAAACGCTTTAATTTCTCGGCCAGGGGGTTGTGAGCGTCAGGAGCGACATCGTGGGGAGTTTGAATCAGTTCCTGCTCGATGTCAAACACGACGCGACTCATCCAGTAGTGGCGGTCAGGGAAATACTGCATAATGGCGACGCGCGCTTTCAGCAGCCTAGCGATATAAGTCACAGAGACTGAAAAAATCGTGTCTAAGTCTAGCGATTGGTGAATGGCGTCAACCACCCGAGCCAGGGCTTGTTCCTGTTGGGTTTGCTGAATTAGTTGCGTTTGAGTGGCCTTAAAGCGGCTGATGTCTGAGGAAACGCCAATGAGCCCAACTAAGTAATTTTCACTGTTGTAAATAGGGGCGACATTTACCAGCGCCGTAAAATCACGCTGGTAGCGATCGCGCACCGTCATTTCCTTTGTCCAGGGCTGTCCTCGGCGTATGACCGCCATAATCTTGGCAATTGGCAATCGCAAGCCCAGCACAGGGGCAAGGTCTAAAATTGACTGACCCAAAATTTCATCTTGCTCCCAACCGTAGAGCATGGCGGCAGCGCGGTTCCAAAACCGGATGTCCCCCTCGACATCAATCGCCATCACTGCTTGATTGACTGCATTTAGCAACTGTATAGGTAACTGGCTCTGATCAAATTGATTCCAGTGATCAGTCCACTGAGTAATAACCGACTGATGATCCGCCATAGAGATTACTGCAACACCAAAATCAGGCAATTGGGATAATAGACACTTCCTGCTAGACCGGCATCTCCCACGCCAAGCACATGGCACTCAATCTCCCCATCTCTGGGGATTTAAGGGCTAAAGCCAGATGCAGTTGCATAAGTCCTTGTGAGGACGTGTGATAGACCAATCCAATTAATCGGGACAGATGATTTCGGTGAATCCTGTAGCCCTCAACTCATGTGTCCTTTTAGCAAAGCTTTAAATCCAATTCAGTGATCTCACACATGATTTCAAGAAAATCTATGAGTCACCTTCCTAGACTGCCCAGTGTCCCACCGTCTTTGACGACTAATGTAAAGAAACGGATAAAGAGTATATAAAAAGACTTCGGCGCTCGCCTGAGATGATCTCCTGAAAACGACTGTGCTGAAAGCTTGCACTGTAGATTGGCACCCCGATTCGCCTGGGAATTCTCTAATGTCAGGGAACTTCGACCTCGGGATTCCTCAAATTCAGGGCCGGTGGGCCAAGGGCGGCACCGGCTCAACTACAAAATCTGAGTTTTATCCCTGAAGGCGATAATGAACACCCCATAAATGTACCCCAATGGCACCAGCTCTACTGCGGGGCGGCACTATCCTAAGAGTTTCCTTAGAGTTTGACGCCATAGCGAGGCATTTGGCCGGTTGTGAGACGCTGCCAGTAGTCCTTGAGCGATGCCGCCACTTGATTCGACAGCAACAGGCAGCCCAGCAGGTTGGGAATCGCGATCGCAAACAGCATCATGTCGCTAAAAGCAAGTACGGCCTGCGGCTGGGTAATCGTGCCGGCAAAGGTGGCCGCCACATAGACTACACGATAGGGCAGCAAAAAGCGATCGCCGGTCAAGTAGCGCCAGCACTGTTCGCCATAGTAAGCCCACGAAATAATGGTCGAAAAAGCAAACAGGCACACCGCCACCGTGAGGACCTGGGAGAACCCCGACACTTCTCGACTAAAGGCGATGGCCACCAGCTCAAATCCGAGGGCAACCCCAGCGGCATCTTGATAAGCATTGGTCAACACACAGACTAAGGCTGTGATATTGCAGATCACGATAGTGTCAATAAAGGGCTCAATAGAAGCCACAATCCCTTCGCGGACGGGCTCTTTGGTGCGTGTAGCCGCATGGGCGATCGCCGCTGAGCCGACTCCTGCCGAGTTCGAAAAGAGTCCCCGTCGAATGCCCTGCACTAAGACTGCGACCATGCCGCCCTCAATGGCTTGGGGATTAAAGGCTTCGCGCCCAATCAGGGCGATCGCGCTGGGGACGGCTGACCAGTGGGCTAAAATCACCCACAAGCCAGACAGCACATAGATGCCGGCCATTGTGGGCACGATCGCTCCGGCAATCGTGCCGATACGTTGAATGCCGCCAATAATCACCAGCCCCACCAGTCCTGCCAGCATCAGTCCATACATCCAGGCATAGTCATCAACCCAGGGCAGCACTTGTGCGATCGCCGACTGCATTTGGTTGGCCTGAAACATGTTGCCGCCCCCCAACGCCCCCATCGCGCACAGCACCGCAAAACTCAGCGCCAGCCACCGGCCCAACGCCCCTAAGCCCAACTGGTCAAGCCCCCGCGACAGGGAATACATCGGGCCACCGGCCACCGTGCCATCGGCCCGCACAGTCCGATACTGCTGGGCCAGCGTGCATTCCACAAATTTGCTAGACATCCCTAAAAAGCCCGCTAGCGTCATCCACACGACGACGCCAGGGCCACCTAACTGGATGCCAATCGCCACCCCGGCGATATTGCCTAACCCTACCGTCGCTGACAGGGCCGTTGCGATCGCCTGAAAATGGCTGACCTCGCCCGGTTCGTTCGGATCATCAAAACATCCCAGCACCACCTCGATTGCGTGCTTGAACGCGCGGATGTTGATAAACCCCATGCGGAGCGTAAAGTAGGTTGCGCCTGCGAGTAGCCAAACAATGATCAGCGGTAAACCACCGATCCTGAAAAACAGCGTGGTTTCTAAAAGATTGACGCTGGCATTTATTCCCCAATCAAAGCCATTAATGACCGCATCTAAAACTGTGGCAGCGCGCCACATCAATGAATCGAACAAGCAAATCTCCTGCGGCAATGCCCCTCATTATAG
>JBCCNE010000134.1:0-10022 GCA_039026015.1 Cyanobacteria bacterium P01_C01_bin.70
GAATTGTTTTAACCAAAGAGCGATCGCCCGCCTTTGTTCGAGTTCCGCATGTCGAGAGCCCAGAACACAAAATACAGAACGAAAAACGAAGAACCAAAATCCAAAATTTTCCTCGCCTACTACTCACACATCCCGTATATCCTCTATCTCACCCACTCCATCATTCCGTTTCTCCATACCCCCCCTACCTCAGCCACCCTCACATCCACTCGCACTGTCACGGTCATAATCAATAAACTCCTCTAGGGCCACGCCAAGGTGACAGCTTGCCGGTATTGTTGGGAGTAATAAAATGAACACCAAACGATGCTATCAACGCATCTGAGCGACTGGTCATTCAAGCAATCGCCTCTTTTTTGATTTGGTCGCCCACAACAGGGAAGAGATCGAGAACCATCTGCCATATGTCTACCACTCAAAATCTGCTGGGGGGGCGCTACCAACTGATTAGCGTATTAAATGAGCAGCCATCGGGACGAACCATGCTGGCAGCGGATGCTCATTATCCAGGTCATCCCCATTGCGTGGTGAGAGAACTGCATTTGCCCACTCGCAATCCGATGACGCGGCAATTTATTCTGCGGCTGCTGAAGCAAAAAGCGGCGGTGCTCGAAGACTTGGGCCAGCATCCTCAGATTCCCAACGCCTACGCCGCGTTCGACGTTGAGCAGAGCTTTTATATCGTGCAGGAGTTTATCCCCGGGCGATCGCTGGACGAAGAGCTGCAGCCAGGGCAGCCGTGGAGCCCCTCAGCGGTCACAGACTTTTTGCGAGAAGTTTTGCCAGTGCTGGGTTTTGCCCAAGCGCACGGAGTCGTTCATGGCAATCTTAAGCCATCAAAGTTGATTCGCCATGCAGAAACAGGTCAGCTAATGGTGCTGGATTTTGGCTCGATCAAAAATGTTAGCCAAAAAGTTACTAGTAAAGGGCAGACCAGCACCCACAATTTTTCTGAGTCTGCTCATCCTATCTACTTGGCGCCTGAGCAACTGCACAATCAACCGCTCTTTTGCAGCGACCACTACGCTTTGGGCATGATGGTCGTGCAAGCGCTAACGGGTCTTCCGGTAAATGAGTTGCCTACAGCTCAAAACCCTGAGCAGCCAGAAATTCTGACCTCGCTATTGAAAACTGTGCCAAGCCTTGATCCGGCATTGAGTCATTTGCTGTCGCAAATGGTGCATGCCATCCCTGAACGGCGCTATCAAAAAGCGACCGATATTTTAGCCGAGCTTGAGCGCTGGCAAGAGGTCACTCCGCCAGCCCCACCAGCCCCACCCCACCCTCCCGCTGTCGAGTGGCAGCCTGCCGAGACCAGTCCAGTGCCTACCGCATCGAGAGCGCGCCGCTCTTGGCCTTGGCCGCTAGTTGGGGCCTTAGGCCTCGCAGCTTTAATTGGCGCCACTGCTGTGGTCGCGTTTAAGCTACCCCAGCGCTTCATCGCCAGGCGACACCTCAACGCTGCTGCTGCCGTAGCAACGGATGATCCGCAAGCAGCGATTGACCGCTACACGCAAGCTCTCGCGCTTTTGCCTGACCATGCTGAAGCCTTGATCCAGCGGGGCCAGCTCTATTTTGATAGCGGTAATCCCGAAGCCGCTTTGGCAGACATTTCTGCCGCTATCGCCCAAGCCCCTGACAGTTCCGATTACGTGTATGAACGCGCCAATATGCGCTTCAATTTGGGCGATGTGCAAGGAGCGATTGACGACTACACTCAAGCCATCAGCAAAGACGCTAGTTTTGCCAAAGCCTACGCCAATCGCGGTAGCGCTCGCGCCTCTTGGGGGGACGATCGCGGCGCTATTGACGATTACACCCAGGCGATCGCCCTGGCGGTTCAGCCCGAAATCGAAGCGGCTGCCTATCTCAATCGCTGTCTGTCATATTCCAACCTCAACGAACAGCAGTTAGCCCTCAATGATTGTTCCGCTGCCATCAATCTCCGGCCCAGCCATGCCCTCGCCTACCAAAATCGGGGATTGGTGCGGCGACGATTGGGGGACTTTCAAGGCTCCTTACAGGATTACAATATTGCGATTCAAATCGAGCCCAACAGTCCCGATCCTTATTACAATCGCGGCCTGACTCGGCAGGTGCTGAACGACTTATCCGGGGCGATGGCCGATTTTAGTCAGGCGATTGCGATCGACGCGAACTACGTGTTTGCCATTTACGATCGCGGCCTCCTGCATGCCCAATTCAATGACATTCAAGCCGCGCTGACAGACTTGCAAACGGCCTCTCGCCTCTGTCTCGATCTGGGCCGCACCGGCTGCTATGAGGATGCTCAGTTTCAGATCTCCCGTCTGCAGCGTGCTGATGAAGCCGACGACGCTGATGCCGGAACTGATGCGACCGTTCCCACAACGTCTCTGGCAGAATAGCCTTTCTGCCGGCATGCCAACTGACATATCGGCATGCCGTTTCCTCCCTGCGTGCAGATTTGCCGTTTCCTCCCTGCGTGCAGATTTATCGATCTCTCTAGTGGAGATAGCTTGCCCGCAAGTGCCACGCTCATACCGAAAATACAAAGCTAGGATGCACTCATCACCTGCTCTCATCCAGCCCCCTCTAATAATAGGAGCCAGCCGACTCCGTCTATCTTTAGCTATGGTCACACCGCCACCCAATCGCTCACCTTCGAAGATTATCTAGCCTATGACGACGGCACCGATAACCATTACGAGTTGGTAGATGAGCAATTAATTCTCATGACGCCACCTAGAATTGAGCATTTTCTCATCACTGACTTTATCGACACAGTCTTAAAGCAAGAAATTCAGCGCCTGAGCTTGCCCTGGCTGACCTTTCGCGAAGCCGGCGTCAGAACTGGGTTCACAAAATCTCGCCTGACCGATCTTTACGTCATGACCAAGAGAGCAGGCTAAAGAACTGCTGGGACAATCCGCTGTGTTTCAAACGACGCCAAAACTTATTGTCGAAGTGGTCAGTCCTGACTCAATTACCCGCGACTATCACTACAAACGCTCAAAATATGCTGTCTTAGAAGTCCTCGAATATTGGATTGTTGATCCACTGGGCGCTAAGGTGACTCTGCTGCAGTGGGAAGAAGGTCTTTACGAAGAAACCGTGTTTCTGGGTGCGCACGCGATCGCCTCTCTTACCCTGCCTGAACTGCAGCTCACCGTTGCGCAAATCTTGGCGGCTGGCACTGTAGCTTGAGTACTGCTTTGGATGCAGGCTGTCAGCTTGAGCGCGCAACCTATGGCGATTATGGCAGCGGACAGACTAATTGCCATAGATTGTCGAAAATTTCTCCAGTGCTAATTTTAAGCTGAACTACAGACGCCTTCAGGAACCTGTAGCCATCGGTAATCCAGTTGGACCTGCCCAGAGCGTTGAAAGTTTTATGCAGTTAGCCTTCTCATTCTGCATTTGGCCATAGCGCTTAGCGGCCTGGAGCAGATGCCTTGGCCTGAAGACACGGGGGCGGCGGACAAATCACAGTCACCATAGCTTGGGTCATAGGATGCTTAAATCGCAGCTGATAGGCGTGCAGCCAGTAGCCCAAATCACTGGGAACTGGCAAGTGTGCATGCTCTGAAACCATTCGAGGGACACCGCCAACGGTGTAGAGCGGTTCTCCTAATAACGGATAGCCGGCTGCCGCCAAATGGATGCGAATCTGATGTGGACGCCCCGTTTTGATACTGACCTCGATGATAGATTGTGCGGCCCCGCGGTCAATGACTCGGACTTGGCTATAGGCCCACTTGCCTCCGGGCGTGGCAGCGTGAACTGTGCCCAGGCCAGGATAGACCACTGGCCCAATGGGCAAGGTGATTTCAAATGCGTCTGGCAAGCTATGGGGGCCAATTAGCGCGCGATAGGTCTTGGTGAGTTGAAAGTCCGGCGCTGAAGTTTGGCTGTTTTGCCGCAGTTGGCGGCTCAAGTCAGCTCTGGCCACTGCTGATCGGGCCAACAGCATTACTCCTGAGGTTCCGCGCCCCAAGCGATGAACGGGAATCGGGGTCCGTTGAGGATATTGGCGCTTCAGCTGATGCAGCAGCGTATGCTCTAAAAACTGACCGCCTGGCAGCACTGGCAAACCAGAGGGCTTAGCGATCGCCAGCACATCGCCATCTTCATAAAGTACGTCAAGCTCTAACGGCACTTCGGGCTCTTGCCAGGGAGGACGATGATAGGCTAGTTGCTGTCCCGCCTGCAGCCGCTGAGCCGAATCACTGGGTCGTCCCTCAACAGTGATCAATCCTTCTTGAATGCGCTTTTGCCATTCTTGACGAGTGGAATGCCGATATCGCTGGGCGTAATAGTCCAGTAGTGACTGTCCTGCCGCCTCATTGGGAACGCGATCGCGATATGTCCAGCCCTGATTCATCCGCGTTGGGGCTACTCATTGACCGATAACGGCGACGGCGTCTCGTCTTGAGTCATGGTGCCGGCTCCACCATTGTCGTTGACGATTCCTGCATCTGGCACCATCGTCGGCCCGTCAGGGCTATCCACTGGCTGTCGAGCCAAGCGGATGGCGGCAAGCGCTTCTTTAAGTACCACAGCGATCGGCACGGCGACAATCACTCCCAACAGGCCTCCTACTCGCGCCCCTGACAGCAGGGCAATAAAAACCCAAAACGGATTCAGCCCGGTAAAACTGCCCAAGACTCGAGGTGCCAAGACATTTTCGACCAGTTGCTGCACCAACGCTGAAGCCAGCAGAACTTTGACCGCAATGCTAATCTCCTGCAGCCCTACTAACAATGTCACCACAACAATACTGACCGTGCCTCCAAATGGAATCAGGGCTGCCAATCCAATGGAAATGCCAAACAACAGCCCGAACGGCACCTGCATCAGCACGTAAATTATGGTCAGGGTGGTGCCCATCAGAGAAGCCACCGCAAACTGTCCCAAAAAGTAGTTTCGAAAGCTGAGTCGCAGCGTTTCTGAGAATAGCTGCTGAATCTTACCGGGCAACCAACTGACAATGCCGTCCCAAACATCATCACCATGCTGCAACAGATAAAATGTCAGCACGATGGCCAGCACTATATCCAACAGTTTATTAGCCGTAAACACTGCAATGCCCAAGGTAAGGTTGAGGGCCTCCCCCGCGATGGCTTCAAATTGCAGCCTCAGGCGATCGTTAATCTGACTGATCACTCCATCAAGGTTAAAAGGCAGTCCCCAGGTTTCGAACTGACTGTCCAGCTCTAGCAACTGCCCTTTACCAGAATCAAACCATTCCGGCAGCTTAGTCACCAACTGCTGAGCCTGCTCAATGACTAGCGGCAAAATCGTAATGCCCACCGTCAGCAAGACCAAAAGTGCGCCTAACAGTACGAATGTCGAGGCAATGCCCTGGCGAATGCCTAACTGCCTCAGCCACCGAACCGGATAGCCCAGCAAAAAAGCCAGTAGCGAGGCAATGATGACCGCTACTAAAATTTCGCGAAAATACTCAAAAATCCGAGCCAATGCCCACACATTCAGCACCATCAACGGCGCTGCCAGCAAAATCACCAGCGTCCGCGCGAACGGCCCTAAAGACTGCCACCAAAGGGCAATCCAGCTCTGAGCCTGGGAGGAAGAAAGATGAGTCATCGTTTTTGCACCGAGCAGGCGGTACCTTTACATTCAGTTTATGGCGACAGCCATTAAATCGCTAAAAAGGAGTTTAGAGTGCAAAGCGCAGAAAACCAAGAACGTAGGGCCTGGCCCGGATGAAGCAGAACGAGAAACGAAGAACCAGAATCTAAATCTAAAATCCAAAGTCATCTCCGCCAAAGCCCCCAGGCAGAGCTTCCCTTTTACAGGCACCCGACTACACCCCATCCCCATCCCTCACTTCACTGACCTCACCCCATCTATTCACCCTTACACCCCCCCATGTCCTTATCAAAACGCCAGCGCCGCTTACTTGTTCTTGCTATTGCCCTCGTTACTGCTCTAATCTTGCCAGACTGGCGATTTATCAGCCGCGCCGCGACGTATCCTGAGCAGCCCATCATGGCAGTGGATTGGTATCGTCCAAGAGTAGAGGTAGCGGGACGGCAAGCCACAGAGTTATCAATTACCGAGCCGACCAACCCCAAATTCTTGGCCGCCCTTGCCAAGGTCACTGACTATGCTGCAGAGCGTAATTCAACTGGGCTGATCGTTATGCATAAAGGCGCGATCGCGCTGGAAAAATACTGGCAAGGCTACGATCAGACGTCCCAGTTCAACGCGATGTCAATGTCGAAAACGATTGTGGGGTTGTTGATCGGGCAGGCGATCGCAGAAGGAGCAATCGCCTCTTTGGACGAGCCGGCTGCCACCTATTTGCCGGAATGGCAGCAGAGCGTCCGGGCTCGTATCACGCTACGTGATTTGCTGTACATGCAGTCAGGACTGCGTAACGAAGATAGCACCGCTAGCCCGACCTCCGATTTGGTACATCTCTACATCGGCTCCGACATTGAAAAAACGGCCCTCAGCATTCCCAGCGTACGTCCCCCTGGAGAAGTATTTGACTATAACAACGTCAATAGCCAGGTGTTGGCGATCGTGCTCCAGCGGGCTACTGGCATCACCTATGCTGACTATCTTGCCACCCGTCTCTGGCAGCCCATCGGCGCTCAAAATGCCAGCATCTGGCTTGACCGCCCTAACGGGTTTCCCAAAACCTTCTGCTGCTTATTTGCCACTACTCGCGACTGGGCTCGGGTGGGCGAGCTGCTGCGCCATCAAGGTCGCTGGCATGATCAGCAGGTAATTGCCGCTGGCTGGACTGCCGAGATGCTGCAGCCCTCTCCTTTGGAAGTCACCTATGGCAAGCATATTTGGGTCAAAGCACGCACGGCAGCTCATCCCAATGTTGAAACTACCGCCACTAATGCCTACGTTGATCCCCGAGGTTTTCATCTTGATGGCCGGGGCTTGCAGCGAGTATTTGTCATGCCGTCGTATGAGCTGGTGATTGTCCGCATGGGGGAACAGCCTGACAACTGGGACGACGCCGTGGTTGCCAATACCTTGGCACAAGCCCTAGCGCCTGCCTAAGGCCTCTGAAAACTTAAGGTCGTTAGACAGCAGCATGACTTAAGTGCGATCGCCACTCGTGAGCAAAAGGCCCTCTCCGTTCGCGATGCTTAAGGTCGAGGGGCATAGCGATCGCCCGGTGCATGCCTGATTTCATACTGATAGAAAATGTGCTCTGATGCCTGTGGCGCTAACTGCATTACCCATTGACACTGATCTTCTGGATGCAGATCAATCTCAGGTTTAGCACTAGTGATTTGCACTTCAATTTCGCCAGACCGCCCCGTGGGAATTTGCTCAATCACCGTCACGTCAATTGCCTGGTCAAATGGATTATGAATCGTCAGTCGATAAGCTCGCAAATCTCGCCCGTCTTCAGAGACGGTCTTTTGAGTCACCAACTCCCGCTGAATCGGCACCCGCTCATCGAGCCCTAAACTGAGCTGAAACGATGCCCCCGGAGCCACATACTCAAACTTTTCGGCCCCGACGTAGCCGCCATCCCGAAACAGATATGCTGTTCCTGGTAGCAACGGCCATTTTTCGGGGGGGTTGGTGAGAGCCGCGCACAAATAGGCTGAACTGCATCGCTGGGGCAGAGCAACGTAGGCAAGGCGACTATCCAACTGCAGTTGCCCCACCGGAACCCGATGCACTTCGCCATCACTGGGCACCTGCGCCGGATTCGTAGCGACAAAACAGATGATGGCATTGGCCGGTTGCAGCATGGCATCATCCCAGTTGTCTTCCTCTTCGTGAGGAGGAATTTCACTGCCGGGCAGCGCCCCCAGCATCCGATAGGCTTCATTGAGCACGGGGCTACGCGACTTAACTTTGCGAGGACCGTTCCCGGCTAGGGTGGCAGATTTCTTGGGCCGCAGAGCCGATTGAATATTCAGCAAGCTGGAATCCGGAATGGCCGGGGTCTTCTCTGGAACCGCAGTCGAGACCTTGAGAGCAACTTGGTGCCAATCTTCACCAGTGTCTTGCTGAACTTCCGCGATACAGTCGATTTGCAAGCCCGGATGATCGGCTTGCAAACGCACGTCGTAGGCAGGCTGCCATTGAGCGTTGATGACATCGTAAACAATGCTGAGGTCTAAGACACCAGATCGCTCTACAGTAACGGGGATCAAAATGCGATATTTGGGCGTCTTGCCGCTAGTCTGAAACTGCTGTAAAGCCTGGCGCGCCTCTTGCAGTTGTTGATCAAGCTCCTGCTTTTGCCGCTCTTGGGCGGCAATCGCCTCACTGTTGCGCCGATGAGCTTGTTCAAAAAAGTCTGTAAATGCAGTTACATGGGCTAAATCGGTTGACTGCTGGGCTAACCCTTGGGCAAAGGTATGGGCCATCTGGTCAGAGAGGGACTGTAAAAAAGTTTGCTGTTGATTCAGCCCTGACAGGTTGTCTTTGCAGCGGCGAAACTGGTCTTCAGTCTGGCGCAGACGATCGCTCAGCGCTTCTTCTTGTCGCTGCCAATCTGCAGCTTGCGGCACCGGTGCCAGCGTCGGCTTTTGCAACATGACTTGGGCAGGGCCTTGGGCATACGCTTGCACGCTCGGCGGTGCCAACGTTGAAGGCAGTGGTCCAATATCCAAAATGACTTGCGGCTGATGTACCTCAATCCTTCCCTGACGAGTCACTCGCGCCTGTTCGGGATAAACGGTAACAGCAACAATATCAGTTTCAACTGGGATAACTCCCACTTTGGCACTGAAATCAGGCATTTGCACAGCTAACTCTCCCGACTGCAAACCACGGCTCCAGACATCACGTTTATTCATCATGCCTTGACTCAAAATATCGCTCAAAAATTAGTGGGCGACCTCCTGCCAAGAACAAAATTCACGCTTATCGCCACATAATCTAAAATAATGTTGCTGATTGTAGTTAGGAAACCGTGACGGCCGCCAGACTTCATCACCGCTTGAGCAATGGGGGCAACGAAAGCGTTTAACTCAGGTCTTGCAGTTGAGCCGGTGTACTCTGCTTTAGGTCTCTGACCCAAAGTTTGGGTAAAGCCTTCCAAGCCTAAAAACATAGAGCTTTTTGGGCGAAGGGGGCGGATGCAGAATATTGATTGCCAGTGCAAGATCTTGGTTTAATGACCTCCTGTAAAGATGCTTAACCTAATTTCTTCTTACGCTTCGTTAGAAACGGCACCCTGAATGCCTGGGTAAAACTTCGTAAGAAATTTTGCCCAACAAAACATGACCATTAATAATTTTGACTAAATATTAGCGCTGATCTCCTCGGAAATCTCCCATGGCAAAGATCGTTCGAACATTTCAGCCTATTTGTGAGACGGCACTGACGTCTGGCTGCCCCAGCGTCGCCGTTGACTCAATCAACCCCTGCGACGGCTACTCCTTGAGTTCTAACTAACTTACACGTCAATAAATTTCAAAGATGATTTTGGGGCATGGAGAACCGCAGATCTTCACTTGGGACGACTGCTCGTAATCACCCTAAAAAAACGTTAACAGCACGTCCTTGCTTGATGAAGTATGGCAACCGACCTGCGAACAAAGGGCTTAGGTCATTTTGGGCACTTCACTGATTGCAGAAACGCTGTCCAGCAACTGACTGAATTTCCTACTGCACCGAGGGTCGGTTATTGCGACTTATAGCCAAAACTTACCAGCGATATTCTATTGGAGTTAGCACTCATGGCTATTGAGTGCTAGTGTTTCATTTGCAGAGAGATAGAGTGGGACATGGCGAAACTAGTCATATTTGATGAAGCGTCGCGGCAGGCTCTAGAGAAAGGGGTTAACTCCTTGGCTGACGCAGTCAAAATTACCCTGGGACCAAAAGGCCGCAATGTTGTATTAGAGAAAAAGTTTGGGGCACCGCAGATCGTTAACGACGGCATTACCATCGCCAAAGAAATTGACCTAGAAAATCCTTACGAAAACACTGGAGCTCGGCTCATTCAAGAGGTGGCTTCAAAAACCAAGGATCTGGCGGGAGATGGTACGACGACTGCCACAGTGCTGGCTCAGGCAATTATTCGC
>JBCCNE010000135.1:0-10020 GCA_039026015.1 Cyanobacteria bacterium P01_C01_bin.70
CAACGGGAACCGGTATATTCTGGGCATTTTAGTTGATCGTCCCTTTAACGATGGCCGCGCCAGTGAGCTGATTCGTCGCGTTTCGGGCCGAGTCCACGAAGAAATGAATCAGCCTGTCAGTCCTGTCGGTAGCGGCAGTCCAGCAGAACAAACGACAACTCCGGCCTCGAATGTGCCTGAAGAACTCAATGACGCCGCTGCCCCTGCATCCGACGATGACGCCGCCCCAGAAGACCAAGTCCCCGAGCCCTACGCGGAACCCGGAGAACCCATTTCCGATCCGGTGCTGCCTCCGGGCTAACGATCATCTGCTGGCTCCAAACTAGCTGCCGCCTTTGGGGCAAGACGGGCATCATTTTGCCATAGTGATGGGCTTTCTAGGGCGTGTCATCAATTAAATCCAGAATGCTTGCGGCATAGGCATTACCGCGCCCGCTCTGCAAAACCCGCTAGGGGCTGAACTGCTTTCAGCATAAGGATTCAAGCGTTAAATGATGACAGCCCCTAGTCAGGCCAGTTAGTGTCTTCATCATCGGGCCAATTGGTGTCATTGGCTGATGGGGCTGATGATGCCGAGTAAGGCACTTCAGAAGCGGACGAGTCAGGCCAGTTAGTTTCTGATTCGCTTGCGGTAGTCCTATTGGCGTCACCACTATTGGCAATGGCAGATTTTGCGGTCTCAGGCGTATCGCCTGTGTCAGCCCAGTTAGTATCGTCCCAATTGGGCTCGTCATTAGCTAATGGGGTCGCATTATTGACTACGACTGACGCTGACTGGCGCGCCGCAGAGGAGCGCGGAATTGAGGGCGGCCGCGGCGGAATATCGATTACGCCCCGCTGCGACTGGGAGCTCCTCGCACGCTTCGGCGCACCGTCCGTTGCCTCTGAGATGGGCGGTGAGGTCGCCTTTGCCTGAGGCGATCGCGGAATCGAAGGGGGACGCAGTGGAATCTCAATAGCAGTCCGCTGGGGCTTTGGTTGGCGGAAGCGGGCCGTAAGGCGGTCTAGCCATCCCATTGCCGGTGAATCTGAAATGCGCGGTGGCGAGGCGGCGGGCTGGGATGGCGCCACAGTTGAAGCGGTAGCGGCGGCTGAGGCGGGCTGGACAGTGTCCGTTGTGTCTGGCGCTGTCGTCGAATCTAGAGCGGCTCCAGGCGAGGACGGGGCCTCGGTCTCGGCGACCTGATCCACGACTTTCGGCGATCGCTCCGACGCGTTGTTAGCGAGCTCGGTCTGGCCCGCCGGTTCACTAGTAGCTGCGTCAACCTCAGCAGCAGCGGTAGATTCTGAAGGCTCAGGGGGCTGATCGGTGGGTATGGTGGCGTCTATTGGCGATCGCTTGCGGCTCGCAACGCTGGCAAATTCGGAAGGCACGGTTTGCCCCGTGCCTGGGGCAGTCTCAAACTCGTAGGCAGGCGATCGCTTCAGGGGCGGCACTTCAGAGGCGGCATTAGCACTTTGAGTCGAGGTCGAGCGCTCGCGGAGTTGAGCCCACACTTGACTGACCTTAGCTCCGGCAGCTTTCAGCCTAGCCCCAACAGCCTCCAGCTGAATATAGGGCTCAATCAAGCTCTGCAAGTCTTTTGCCCACTGCTCTAGGTTCTGCCAAGTGATCGGCGTCTGCACCAGGTCAGGCGTAAGGTCACGGCGCAAGGCCAAAGTGTGCCAACCTAAGCCACCCAGCAAAGCCACGCTGACCACTTGCCCAAGCAGCACGGCTCCGGTTAACCGCCCAGCGCAAAACCACAGCACAACTCCATAGAACAAGCCCAGACCGCTCCAGAAGAAATCCTGGCGGCGATGCAGCTCTGGCACAAAAAAGGCGGCTATATAAAAAGTGAAGCTGCCAATGGCGACGATGATGGCAAGAACATAAGCCAGCATGAACGCGATCGCCTCCGCTTTGGTTCCCAATTGCCCTTACAATTTACAGCGGTTTTGGCCAAGTCATCGGGAGGATGACAATTCGCACTTGCTAATTTTCGATTATGGATTGAAAAAAGATCAGCATGACAATACTTTCGGCATCAAAATCTATAGCCGTGAAACCATGAAACGGGTTTAAATGCCACAGCATTGGCAATCGGCTCATGCTGCCCGTGTCATACAGCGGTCTGTGAATTTCCTAGGGCAGCAAGAAGCTTTGCCAGGGGCTGTCATTATTTATTAGTCAAACGATGAAAACACAGCGATTCTAGTCCCGAGGTGACTTTGCGGAACAGGCGCGACAGTGCTGATCTCACAAGGTTTCTAGCATTAATTCATGACGTGCCCCGGACATGAAAAAGCGACCACCGCAGAGGCGAGAACTCATTCCTCTAGACTGGATTGTTTACCACAATCGCTTAAGAAGAGGGTTCTAAAAACTGGTTCAATGGTCGCGATATCGCGTCAAATTTTCAAAACAAAGGACGCGCAGCTACACAATATCCATCTGTTCGCCATCGCTGCCGCGCAAATCATCGGGGTCAACGTAATGACAACTTGCTTCATCAACGCAGATCAGCGCCCAGCCAGATTGCTCAATATCCACCAACTCGTACGCTGCATCTTGGACAAAAAAGCCCTTATGATTACGAGTCTCTGGTTTAACTTTCACAGTGCGTGAAACCATTTGGATCCTGCTCCGTAATTCAACGTGACTGAATAAAACTCAATTAAACCTTATCGGTTAGTTGAGTAAACCTTATCATTCAGCCATGCGAATTGCCGTTAAGTTATTTGTCTGATTTCGCTGATCCCCACAGTGTTTCACTGCCGTTAGCCGCAATTTAAAGATTTCCAAGATAACGAAACTTCCGTCAATTCAACGCGATCGAGAATCAACGGAAACGTAAAAGAATCGCAACAAACTTCGTCAGAGCTAGTTTATAAAGAAAATCTTAAAGGGCCTTCAAGTCAAGGTTGGATACGTATTTGAGCGCTCCTCTGCAAGATTCACTAGACGTGTGAAAGCGTTGGCATCACTGACGTTTACAGAGTTTGTCAACCACTTCTAAGACTCATTTATAAAGCTAGATAAATGTGCTTGAAAGAAATTCTCTTGGATAGCTGTCTCTTAGCTAGGGCGCGTCATCAATTAAAGCCAGAATGCTTGCGGTATCAGCATTGCCGCGCCCGCTGCTTAAACTTAGCTAGGGGCCAACCGCCTTCAGCATTAGGGCTTGACCGCTAAATGATGACAGCCCCTAGCTTTCAAACAGCCACTTGTGCACTCGCTTCAGGCTATTCCACTCTGGTTTACGGCTTAACCCTTCTTCAAGATTCTGCTGCACTTCATCTTTGAGATCAGACGACAGCATCATGACCTGCAGAGCTTCATCAATATGATCCCGTACACCTTTCTTGCCTGTTTCTAGCATTGCCAGGGCCAAATTAATCCGGCCTTGAGGATCCTGCGGTGTTAGCTTGACGGCCTTTTGGGCGACTTTGAGGGCGGAATTGGGCTTGTCTTCGAGCAGATAGAGCCAAGCTAAACAGGTCAATGCCGCACTGCTTTTGGGGGCGCGATCGCAAACCTCCTTAAATACCGGAATTAGCTCACTCGCGGCAGCCCCTGCCTTGTATTGTTCAATACCCTGCTCAAACAGCGATTCAGCGCTTTCTGTGCTCTCTGTCATCATGATTCGTTTACAAAATTACCGTCAATAAGCGTACAGCAGGTTCTGCTCAAAGGAGAACCTGCTGCTTCAAAGGGAATAAGTTCTAAGTCGTCGGCTGAAGTTTAAGTGCCAAAGGATTTGCCGCAGCCACACGTCTGGGCGGCGTTGGGATTGGTGAACTGAAATCCCCCGCCAATCATGGCATTGCTATAGTCCAGCATCATTCCGTAGATGTAAAGCAGACTCTTGCGATCGCACACGACTTGAAAGCCTTCGTAGTCATAAACCTCGTCTTGCTCACCGATGTTGCTGGGGTCTTCAAAATCCATCGTGTAAGACATGCCAGAACATCCACCCTGGCGGACGCCCACTCGCAGACAAAGCGCTTTGCCGCCCTGCTGCTCCTGGAGCATTTTTACATGGTGCAGGGCACTTTCAGACATCAAAATGCCTTTCTCTTGCGGTGCGGTTTGTGTAGTCATAGGCTAACTCAGCTTTAATCCCAACTTATTACCTGGTAAACGAGTGGAGATTCGAGCATCTCGCACTGCCGGAATATGTTGTCTAGTTTAACTCAAGAAATTCTCCACGTTCCCGACGGTAATCATTGACTATAAGGATGCCCTTCCATAGCTCAGCGTCACGGAGAATCATCGCTTAGAAGGCATCCGCAAGTCAGCAGTGGCAGAGAAAACGCCGCTGCGGCTGCCAAATAAGTGGGTATAAACGTAGGTCAACTCACATCCAAAGAAGAATACCTGACAGCTCAAAAAGATCCACAGCAGCAAAATCATAACGCTGCCCACCGCTCCGTAGGAGAGAAACTGCTCGCCAAATCGCACAATACTATTGCTGGCCAAATGCTGCAGCAGCATAAATAAGCCAGACGTAGTGAGCGCCCCCAAAAAGACATCTCCCCAGCAAATACGCGTATTAGGAAGCACTCGAAATAGCACCATAATAATGGCAGAAATGCCCAAGTATGAGGTGCTAGTTTGTAGGGCTTTAAGCACTAATAGATCGTCAATTTGAAAGAGCGCTAGGGCATTTTCCAAGTCCTGAACAATTTCAATAATAATTTCAATTACGATCTTAGAAATCAGTGAGATAAAGATTATGGCTGACGTGCTAAAAACGAGCATAAACGCTAGAAAACGATTTCTCATAAATTTTTTAGCAGCTGATTTCACCCCAGTTTGATGCTTCTTTTCTAAATCAACCTGCCAGATTTTATTCAGCGATCGCGTTAACGCTCCGAATACGCCACTCGCTGTAAAACACAGAATCAAGAAGCTAATAATCCCCGCTTCTAAGCTGTTGCGATTGAGTTGACTCAAAGTATTATCGACCAGCGAATAAGCCTCTGGTGGCAGACTACTACGAGCAAACAGCAAAATCTGTTCCGCCGCGCCGCTCTCCGGACCAATAAAGGCACCCACGATACTCAAAACAATCAGCACCGTCGGAAACAGCGAAAACAGCGCATAGTAAGACAGTGCCGCGCCCATTTCTAGACAATCGTCACGCTGCCACTTGAGTGCAGTCTGAATGACCAGCACTGCAGGCTTTGAGCGTAGTAAGTGAACACCGGGCATCTTATGCCAATTCTTAAACACCGGCCCGAGATCGCCAAAAGATTTACGTGTTTTGATGATACCCATACTCCAAGACAAGTTGTGGATGTGACCGGTTCCTACAGCATTTCCGGACTAGTTAAGGCATGCAACTCTACTTGAGCGCAATGGCTCTAGACCATTTTGCGCCTCAGCTTCAGGAATCCGGCATCAGAAGTTCGCCATTCTAAAGACTACCGCTGAATCGCTCCATCAATTGCAGGCTCAGCAATAGCCTAATGGAAAGCGCTGTGACAATAAACCCGTGTGTCACATATCCCTTATTCAAGATTCACCAGCCACCACCCGTATAGCCTCAGCGATTTTGACGACATTTATCTGAGTCGAAATACTGCCCCTCTATGTAGTGGCACAGAGACGTCTGCGGCGCTGTATTTGGGTTAAGTTTCGTAAAAGACGCGATCGCCAACCCCAGCAATGCGCTAATACAAGGACGCATCCTGGGGATGAGCGAGGGAAAAGGTGATGACAGGTTTTCAAAAAATATGGCCTGCAATCAGTCTGGGAAGCGCACTAGTGTGGGGAACTCTAGCGGCGTCAGGTGCCAGGGCGGTAGCAGCGACAGTAGTGGCCCATGAACCTGAGGCGATCGCCCAAATCGCGACGCCCCCCGAAGGCTATGGTGTGCTCCACGTTAATGCGGCTTCTGGCAGTGATGCTGACGGTGACGGCAGCCAGCTGCGCCCCTATAAAACCATTGCCCGAGCCCTGCGCTTAGCCGAGCCTGACACCCTCATCCTGCTGGCCGGAGGCACCTACAGCGCTGAAAGTGGGGAAACGTTTCCGCTGCAACTGCGTTCTCTGGTCACGATTCAAGGCATGGCGGGACCCAACACCGCTGACGTAGTGATCCTGGGCAACGGCAATTATTACAGCGAGTCCAACGGGATGCAGAATGTAACATTGCTGGGGGCAGACAATGCAGGTATTGCCAATGTCACCATCTCCAACCCGCATCCTGAGGGCAATGGCCTGTGGATCGAGGCGGGGAGCCCAGTCATACAGGACAGTGCGTTCTATCAGAATGGGGCCAATGGCGTTTACATTGCGGGGGTGGGGGCACCCGTTATTCGAGGCAACTATTTTGCGGAAAATGGCCGAGCGGGATTGGTGATTGCGGGGCCATCGAGCGCTTTAGTGGAAGGGAATATTTTTGAAAATACCGGCACGGGAATCACGGTTGCCCCGGACTCATCGCCACAGATTTTAGACAATCGCATTTCGAGCAACTTAGATGGGCTGATTATCCATGCTGAGGCTCGCCCGACCCTGCAAAGTAATCAGATTGCCCACAATCGCCGCAACAGCATTGTGGATTATGCCGCCTGGACACCAATATCTAACTTAGGCCCGCTCGGGGCCACGCAGCCGCCACCTCCCACCGTCAACGCTGTGGGCACCGGCATTGGCCCAGTTGATGTGCTCGAGACAGCTTCGGAGACAACGACAGCCGCCCCGGTGCCAGAGACGATAACCGATGCCGGTGAGACGACGGCGACTCTGCCTGATGACACGTCTTCGGTTTCAGCAGAAACCGATGTTCCGGCTCCAGCCCAACCGACAGTCGAGACCTCCCTGCAGGCTGCAGTCCCCAACAAAGTCTCCGCTTCGACAGCGGAGACGGCCGCGCTCGATTCCGCGATCGCGGAGGCTGAGCTAGCGATTCCGACCCTACCGGCTCCCCCAGCCGAGACGGCCTCGGATGCAGCACCTATCGCCCCAGAGGCGGCGGCGCCCCAGCCCGCTGAAGCAGAAGCCGTGACGGCTGAGGCGATCGCGACGGCGCCAGCAGTCGTGAGCTACCGTTCCTTGCCGGAAGAGAGCTTGGGCGATCGCCTCAACGGTGAGCTGGGGGTGACAACCTCAGCCCTAGAAGCCATCCATGTCAGCTTTGTCTCGGCTGTAGCCTCGCTAGCAGCGCTGGGAGAGGTTGACCTGTCGCCAGTGGTTGAGGCCACGCGATCGCTCGATCTAGCCCTGCCGACAGCCGCCTCGTCCACTCCCGCTAGCGAGGCCACTGAACTGGAGCTAAGGGCAACGGATAGCTTGTTGGCGCCCCTGCCTGCTCGCTCAGATGCCGACTTGTCGGTGGCTGAGGCCACGTTCTCTGAAGCGATTGAGATTCCTGTGACCCCGCCGCCCACGGCAGCGATGACTAAACCAGCTGAGGCCCAGTTTACGTCAGAGGACTTAGTGCGTGACTTAACCCTGGCCTTAGAGTCGGGCGAGCAATTACCAGCCGTGCCCGCTGATGAGAGAGCGGCGACAAATGAGAGGGCGACAGCGCCGAACGACGCGCGATTAGCAGTTCCCGATCAAACAATCCCCATTGGCAGTGGCGGCAGCTTGCCTGAGTTATTTACCGCCGGGGCAGCGACAGCGTTACCCAATGATGGGCCACCGCCGCCGCCGTCCCTAGCCGCCTCTTTAGAACTGAACTATAAGGTTTTGGTAACCGCCCCCGATGCCGCCACGCAAGCGGCTGTGAGGGCCCAAGTGCCCGATGCGTTTCGGACTCGGCTCCAGGGCCAGGTTTACATGCAGGCAGGCGCTTATTCCACCCGCGAAGAAGCTCAGGCCCGGTTAAATCAACTGCAACGGGCAGGGCTATCAGCCCAAATTCAGGAGATTCAGTAGGTGATCGGCAGCAAAGGCGAAGCAGCGGTAGAGACGAGCCATGGCGTCCGCACAGCCGGTCCGCACAGCGCTAGAGGCGCGGGGCTGATGGACTAAGTCTGGAGGGAAATTGAATGTATTGGGGGGGCACGGTGGCGGTTAGCCAAACGCCATTGGCAGAACAGTAGAATTGGTGGCCGGCCTGGCTCATTTCAGCCGCTTTCACCGTCAGCACGACGGAGTGCCCATGGCGCTGTCCGACCTTAATGGCATCAACTTCTTGGATTGCTAGATGAACATGCTGGCGAGTGCCAGGAAGCAAGCCTTTTTCTCGAATTGAGGACAAAAAGCGAGTTGCTGTACCGTGAAATAAGGTTTGGGGTGGCGACTGGGGCATCAACCCTAAATCGACGTCGAGGGAGTGCCCCTGTTGGGCTCTAATTTTGGTGCGATCGCTGTTATAGGTAAAGCGTTCTTTGTCATTGTTGCTAACAATCAAATCCAAAAGCTGTTGCGAAACTGAGATGCCGTGCAGGTTGACCAAATCGATTAGGTCGTCGACATCAGCCCAGCCATTGGCATCTAGCTTTAAGCCGATGACCTGCGGCTTGTGACGAAGAATTAAGCTAAGAAATTTGCTGAGCTTAGTAAGATGCTTATCCATGCGAATAGGAAGTTCACGGGGCGTCTTGAAAACTTGCTGAAAGTCTTTTTGGGAATGATTTCTTCGATAATTTATCCAGGGCAAGATGGCAAATTATGCCCGTTGCTGGACTAAATCAAAAGCGGCAATTTCGTGATTCCTAACCCAAGTAGAAATACCGATTTTGAATGCTCGACGATAATGCTTGAGAGCATCCTATCATTGCAAATTTATTAATGCTTTTAGTGCAGGTGTTTTGCCCGCCAGTGGATTGGGTGCCAGGCATCGCTAAAGCCAACGCACCACAAATATAAAACTGGACTGCACTTCTTTACGAGCGCATCTTCGCAATCGCTTCAGGCACATCGAGGGAAACAAAGCGATCAACAGCGTGATACATCCACTGTAAAGGTAACTTAGGATCGGCACTCGCTCTTTGAAATCCTAGCGCTTGGGCGAGTTCGGCGTAACTGGGATGAATAACCAAAGTATACATGTCCATCAAATTGGGAAAGTCTTGCTGCATGTCCTTGAGGATTTTCTGGGCATCTTGGACAAACACTGACTGATAGGCCTCCAGAGCAGCCGGATCAATCACAAAACTCCGCACAAACACGGCTCGGCAGTGCTGATCGCCGGGTAAGGCCATCTTGAAAGGATCTTCTTCAGTCACTTGACTCAGGTGCAGGCCCTGACTAGGGGGCGCAAAAAACTTGATTTCTGACTCGCGTTGGGTGGGGTAGAGAGCATAGAACCCCACGGGATTTTGGTTGTCGCAGCGCCGCAGAACCCGTAGCCCGCCGCCATAATGCTCGGCCCAGTCACGCAGGATGTTGGCGATGCGGTAGGGAATGGCATCGGTGTTGCGGCTGAGCCAGTTGTAGTTTGTAGCCAATAAATTGGCAATCGGCACGGCATCACAGCGGGGGTCAAAGTCGTCAGGCACAACTTCCGCGATCGCTGCTTTCTCAGTCGCCTCATACTGCAGCTCTGGCAGTGACAGCAGCTCAATCTGGGTCGTATTGCCATCAAAGGATTTGTGCATCAGGCCCAGCGCCACCAGCTTATCGAGCATCATGCCCGCCGAGCGATCGCTGCCCCGCTCGC
Organism: Cyanobacteria bacterium P01_C01_bin.70; assembly: GCA_039026015.1. GTDB lineage: Bacteria > Cyanobacteriota > Cyanobacteriia > Phormidesmidales > Phormidesmidaceae > Halomicronema. The sequence continues at coordinate 9,603 of JBCCNE010000135.1, forward strand.
GATCGCTATAAAAGACTTCGGCAGCTTCCCGACAGCTACAGTTCACCCACCCTTGAGGCAAGGTGAGGGTCGTCAACGGCTGCGATAACGGCTGACCGCGCTGGTGCGCCTCTTTTAGTAATAGATAGAGCCACAGCCGTAAAAAGCACTCGGCCCGCCGCCGCGTCATGCCAACGCGCCCCATCACCAGATGCAAATATCGCTGATAGAGCGCCTCGGGCATCATCTCGCTCAGCGTTTCGAGGTCATAGGCTACTGGTGCTGACATAGTGAAGAAGAAAGCAGAAGAACACAATTCTCAACGGCTGCCCGCCAGTGGCAATCGCCCAACTGCTAATCATCATAAGCATTTCCCCAGCTTTGGGCCGATGGTGTGTGTCACTTTGACAGTTCATCAAGCAAGATGTCGAAAAGCTCC
>JBCCNE010000136.1:0-10017 GCA_039026015.1 Cyanobacteria bacterium P01_C01_bin.70
ACCTTCCCATCGCCACGGCGACAGCGTTTCTGCCGACTCCGCCAGAGTGTGCTCCAGCCGAGGACGATCCAAAGAGTGAATCAAGCTGAGAATCTGCCCTGCATCAACCAAAATGGCGTTCGAGGCGATGCCAAACACTTCGTAAGCCCCCGGGCTGACAAAGGCAAACTGAATTTGGCCGTCAGCTTGGCGGTGCAGTTGATAAATGACCGCCGGAACGTTCGCCAGCAGCGCCTGCAGTTGGGGCATTTCCCAGGGACCGGATGTCGCCAAATTCGAGGCGGCATCCGCCGTCGGCACGACCGGCTGCAAATAGCAAATTAGAAATTGCCCATCTTCAGAGCGCTGGGGCTGACGAATAACCGTACAGCGAGCTGCCGCTGCAGGCTGAATCGTCACTGTCAGAGGCTGAGTAAGTTCATGGCTGTCTTGCCACAGGTCAGCATCCACTGCCTGCAGGCGCTGGGCGACAGCAACAGAGAGGATATCGGCCTCTGTCGCCTGGTTCAGGGATTCTGGCGATCGCCCCAGGAGCTGACCACAGGCTTTATTGACAAACACGAGACGGTGCTCGCGATCTTTGATGTAAAGGGCGGTGGGTACGTTGTCTAGAGCCCGATACAACACCCCTGGAGCGGCCCCTGCAAGCATCTGCCGATCATCAGTCGCCGATTTTGAAAGGTGATTCACCATAGCCTGTTAATTCCAGTTGCGATTGAGCCGGTCAAAAATGCCAGACTCGCCTTTGTATCGATGAGTCGCTTCATCATCGACACTGAATTACGGATTGGTCAGGTGTCCGTTGCCTTGACACGAGGGCAACCAAGACCCGGTCTTAACGTTCCTACCAACCTAATCAGCACTTATCCTGATGACTCCTGGTTTGCATCCGCAATCGCGGCGCCTCCGCTGCAATAGTGATACCGCTCTCCTCACCATCTCGTACACCGTGTCTACATTGTGTTTAATATCCCCAGGTTGTGACAAAAAGATGCGGTTATTGGTGTAATTTTTTGCGTTTGGCTGACGCTGGAGAAGTGGATGAGGTGGCCAAGGTGAGTAAGCAAGTGGAGTTGATAAGGGCATGGGTGTGGCCGGTCAGAGTGGGTGGCATGAGGGGATGCGGCGACTTTGAGTGGCATAAGCCATGCTGCTTCCAGCAGGTTCCCAATCGCTAGTTTCGCCTGATGATGGATGTGTCATCAGGCAGCCGGAGTCAGTGCAGCATTCTGTCCGGTCAACCATGCTATTAGCCACACTTTTATTAAGAAACTTATATCAAGATAAACCTTGATTGCAGCTCTCACCTGCCAGGCTAATTGATGAGAGACAAAATGATAATTTGAGGTCTGATTAGATTTAGTTTGTTACCAAACTCCATGTATCAAAAGCAAGAAAAAGACTGGTTGGGTTCTTTTGTGACTGCAGCGCTGGGTGCTGGCATCATCACTTCCTTGGCGGTAGCTCAGGGGCAGAGTCCTTGGCTGGCGATGGGAATCACCGGATTTGCGGCAGTCGTTGCTGTGGCGGTAGATCGCCTGCTGTAACTTGTAGAGCGATCGCCTAAAGCAGCAGATCCTTTCACACATTGAGTAGTGAAAACTGCTAGATAATGCCCGCTCGTTAGCGCGAACAGGCTGGTCCAGTCTTCTGATATCTCTATAAGAAAGCAGGTATTGTGAGTTTGATCGAGGGAAGAGCTGCTGAGGGTCTCCCAACAGCAGCCCAAAAGACGGAGTCAGCGTTAGCGGTCCTGTTAGTCCCCTTTGAAGAGGCAATAGTGGGAGTTTGCTGAACCCCAATTGGCCAGTATTTAGAGCGCTGCGACATACAGCGGAATGTAGGATATTCGACAAACGAGGCAATGCTCTACAGAATGCCGCATGTAGAACTAAAAGGCTGGTTAAACAAGGTCTTTAACGATCTGAGTAGTTCTAAACTGTGGATAGTAGTAAGAGCTGATTTATAAACCAAAGTTTAAGGAACTAGACGACATAGCATTAGCCGAATTAAGGTCCCGTAAATCCTCCCTTCACTGTGGTCAGTGTAAAGCTCATCATCCTTGCTCAGTCGTCGATAGCGGTTCAGCCAGCCAAAGGTGCGCTGGAAAATCCAGCGCTTGAGCAATACTTCGAAGGTCTTCGACTGCCGTTCAATCACTGCGACGCGCCCGTGCTCACCACACATCGGTCGAATGGCCTGCGCAAAGTTCTCTCCGGAATAGCCTTGATCCACTTAAACGACTTCTTGCTTAGACAACCGCTCCCGGGCTTCCTGGAAGACCACAACTGCCCCCAAGCGCTCTGAGGCATGCGCTTCACTCACTAAAACACCCAAAACTAGACCTTGGGAATCGACGACGGTATGGCGCTTACGGCCTTTAACTGAATATCTGAGGTAAGCCACTGGTTTGACCAGTGCGACTCGACGAGCTTTGAGCGTTGCAGGAGTGCCGTTATGGTGCTGTGAATAAGCCGGATAAGATTTGGGGACTGAATGTGTTTAACGCCAGAAGTAACTGCCGTTCCTCCTGTATATCCTGTTGAGTGAACCTCAAGATACGAGGGTGTCAGTGACCATTCTGTAGAGGCGGTTGAAGTTGTCAGTTGTCTGTCTTTTGGAGTTGAGAAAGTTGCCTTGGACAGGGCCCTCGCATCGAGCTGAGATCAGAATTTACGAGAAAGCCGCCCGCCTTTGAGGTGGCCCCACTCATCAAGCCCTCCGCTTTGCGTGTGGTGTCTGACTTGCTTAGTGAACATCAGCCTCAACACCATCAGGCCATCACTGGTAGTCTAACCGAACCTAAGGGGGCTTATTTCAGCGCTACTCTCCTAGTTTATGCAAACTCATCAAGAGATATAAAGCGGCTAATCCCTCTTCTGATCTTAAAACTTATCCACTTACTTCTTAAATCTAGTAGTTGTGCTCTGCGGTTCTTAGAGCACCATTTATCAAAAGCAGATATAGCAATATTTTCCAAAAATAAGCGCCACTTATCCACTGTTTTTTCTACAGTATAACTCTGTCCTAAGATCCATCCTCTTTGTACGATTTTTTCTCGCATTTTGGGATTGTCTTTCAGTAATTCTAATGCTTTTAAGACTTCTTCCAAAGAAGTAGCTTCTATATAGTTTGATCCTGGTTTTCCCTCGCTATAGTAAGCTGATTCGTGCCCGAGCACTGCTGGAACCTTAGCTAGCCAGGCATTATAGAGCTTAGTAGCAGGCTTATGTACAAAGCGCTTAGATTTACCGAAACTTCTAATGGCAAGCACTACATCAACTTTACTGTAATCATTCCATTTTTCAAACTTACTTGCATTAGATGCTTGATATTTACTCCAATGATTTTTGTTCACAATCGGACACCATTTCAGCTCCAGTTTAGCTAGAGCGTCAAGCCAAGAGGAGTGTCTAAATTCAGAAACCAAATTGTTATAGTGACCAAAATACGCGACGTTTTCAAAACGTTCCCCTCGGCTTGAATCACGTGGAATTAGAGTCGGATGAGGCCAGTGAGAGATATAGTGGTATCCCTTAGCTATCTGGACATCCTGAAGATTCTGAACCACGTGAAGTTGAGCATAAGGGTAAGGAAGTCCATCTTCCTTAAAGCAAATAATCAGCTGCTTTGAAGAGGGAATTATTCTAGTTGTCCTCAAAACGTTGTGATCAGCTAGAATAATTCCCTCTTCAGGAATTTCGTTAACTAAATGACATGGGAAGTCGTGCTCTTGGAGCCAAAGATAAGTTTGAACTGTCCATATATACATGCCCAAGCCAAAGCCTGACCAGTTTTCATAGGGAGTTTTAGGCAATGCCTCTGGCCAAAACTTATGAGGGAGATAGAAATAAATTTTTGGATTCCTCATAGGCCGAAAGTCTACTTCCCAAAAACATAAAATCAGCTCAGGTAACTCATACCTTTTCAGGTAAAGTAGCCATCCATCTCTTCATCGAATAAAATATGCTTAGAAAAGTTGCCAACCGATAAGTGGCTTCAAATCTTATTGACTTTTTGTTTGTTTTAAATCGAACTTTAAATAAGTAGCTTAACAGTTTTCTAAAGTCGTTAAATACATGCAGGGGAGTCAGTAAGATTTTTTGCTTGAAATTGTAACGTGAAAAACGAATATAATTTCTAGATAGCCCAATACCCCAAGCCAGTTTCATCAAATATTCTTCTTCTAAGCGGTGATTTGGAATATCATGATAAAGCTCCATTTTAGGATTATACCAGATTGTCCAGTTGGCTTTTTGTATGTAGACTAGTGCTTCTAAATCTTCTCCTGACAACATGGACTTGCCAATTCTTCCTGATAATGAAAGATTTTCAGGCACGTGACTGAGCCAAGCATCTTTACGTACAACCAAACCCGCTCCAGGCGGCAGCATACGTTTTTCAGGAGAATACTCATGTGCCACAGTCCCACGCTCAATAATTGCAAGGAACATTTTTATCCTTCCAAGATAGTCTGGCGGCTCAGACTCAAACTTTCCGTGAATTTGACCTCCAAAAGCACCCGCATTCGGGTGTAGCTCAGCAAATATTATCGCTTTGTCAACCCAATCTGGAAACAACAGGTTGTCATCATCCACAAAAGCTACTAAATCTGTATTAGCTTCTTTCACAGCTCTGGCTCTGGCGAATGCCAACCCTTGTTTTCGCTCGACTACATACCTGACATTACAAATTTCTTCAAAGTCTTTCTGATATTTCTCAACTATTTGAGGGGTATTATCTTTGCTGGCATTATCGACTACTAAAATTTCCCAGTCTTTTGAGTTTACATTGACTTGATTTGCCAAGTAATTAAAAACTTTAGGTAAACGTAATTCACCATTATAAGTGCATATGGAAACCGTTATTTTACTCATTTCTATAGCCTTTATTTGCCGTTTAATTCAATCAGAAATCTCTTAGAAGATACAACCTTAGATCTGATTTAAACTTTGAATATAGATAGGGCTTATCGTTTCGAGTCCGGACTTTCACTCAGGCATACGTCCATCATGACCTCAAAAACCAAGAAAACTTGTGCTTTCTGGGTAAAGAATCGAGAAAAATGGATTAAGCTTCTGTAAATCCGTCTCTTCAAAGCCTTCTTATCGCTTTAGGGTAGCCTGCTTTGAGTGGATCACCTAAGACTTTGCTGGTCGCGTCACATGATTTATCCCTGCTAGCTGTAAGTCTGCACCCGGTGAATTGCCAAGATGACGTCAAGTTATTGAGAATGCCTGGGCACATTAACTCAAGAAGTAAAAAGCTTCTATCCTGTCCAGATGCATCTTCTTTACTGCCATGGTTTGACCTGGATATTCCTCTCTGCCAACAGGGGCTATTTAGATGGTTTTAATTAAAGACGCGATCGCAAAGGCTTTAATCATTGCTTACAAAGAAAATACGCAGCTGCTAACAGACTCTCTAGTCGCGCAGGGGGTTGATTGCCAGGTCGTAAGACAGCAGCATCAACCAGAATACAAAGACTACTCGCCGAGCTATTTATGTCTGCTGAACCACTGTGAAGCGTGGAAGCAGGTGATTGAATTGAACAAACCAATGCTGATCTGTGAAGCAGACTTTGTGCCGGTGAGAAATCTAAGCACATTGCCCATGCCGTATGACCCAGCGCGATCAGATGTGGGAATTGCTTGGCTGTATACCTGTGCGCCGCAGATTTATTCGGTGTCACCTGAGAGATACGCCACGGGTTTCTCAACCTCAATGGTAGCCTACATCTTGACGCCTGCGGGGGCACGCAAACTGGTGGAGTTGGCTAGTCAGATCGCTCAGCATCCTGGCCCGACTCAATATTCGGCTTGGGACAGCGAGATTGAGGAGTTTTTGCGTAAGCGCGGCTTGAATGGCTATGTGCCCTGGCGAAACTATGGCGAGCACGGAGGCAGACCGAACCCAGAGCATAAAAAGGCGGGTCTTAGTCCTGCCCACCGCGCCGATGTGCTTCATGGCCAGTTAGCGTTTACCCCAATCTATGCGGAGTTTCAGCAGCGTCCTGGTCTACACGTTTTGTTCTCACGCGCCAAGGCTCGCACGAAAGGATTAGGTCGATTGCTGCTTGGAAAATATCTGCGATCGCCTGTGTTATCGGGTTCAACCACCCCTCTGCGCATGTTGCGGTTTGCGATCGGACGGCAGTTTACGCTCTGGCCATAGCATTTAGAGTCCAGCAAACAGCTCGCAGGCGCTTTGAGAGTATGACGTTTTAGGCAGAGATTAAGAGCAGGCTGGGTAATGAGTCCAGCGCCGGGTCATCACCCCAAATCTTTGCTGATCCGCTCTCTTAGACCATTGCCGTCTCCTGGCAAGAAAGTTCTCCTTTGACGATAGATGAATAAGTTTTATGGCGGTTCATTCAGAGTAGTGAGGAATTATTCGCTAAACTCTCCTTCAAGTAGAGATTAATTTCTCCTGCAACTGGATATTCGGAAGAGTGCTCAATGGGTTCGTCACCGTGTCGGCACTCTATTATCAATTTGCGCTTGCAGATTTTGGATTTGAGGCTGCTGGGCTAACGATGCTTTCACGCTTTATGCGCATCGCTTTAAAGAAGTGAAACGGTATCACCAGGTGACAGAACAGGGTATTTCTGCCGAAGCGAGATATTGAGACATTAAAGATGCTGCTAATGCTTTGGGGCAGGCTAAAGAAGATAGGCTGTTGCGTCTGCTGGGTTAGCTTGTGGTGCCTGCTGCTGACTGGATCGGCAGCAGGCAATGTCAACAGCGCGATCGCTGCGCCCTCGGCGTTTCAACTGGGTACTACAGCGCTGCGCCAGCAGCAGTATGAGTTGGCTGTGCAATATTTTGGCCAAACGATTGCGCAAGGACAGCGTTTGGACGAAGCTCACAGCTATCAATGTTTTGCGTGGCTGATGCTTAATGAGCCGCAGCAGGCGCGCCAGAGCTGTGAACGGGCGGTGGCGATGAACCCTGACCATGCTCAGGCGAATTTTTATCACGGCTTAGCCCTATATCGCTTGAATCGGTTTGAGGCGGCGATTGCGGCGTTGACTCACCATTTGAGCCTATATCCCAAAGACGCCCGAGCCTACTACAACTGCGGCCTGGCGAAGTTTGCCCAGGGCGATGTACGGGGCGCGATCGCGCAATATCGTCAGGCATTAACCTATGCTGCTGGCTTGGCCCCAATAGAGATGTCTAATCTTTACAACGACTTGGGCGTGGCTTATTGGCTAGGCAACCAGTCTGACAATGCCATGTTGGCGCTTGACCAAGCGGTTTTGCTGGATGCAGAAGACATTCGTGCCCACTTTAACCGAGGCTGCATCTGTCATCATCGCGGCGAATATCGGGCGGCGCTTGATGAATTTGACCAGGTGCTGCGGCTTGATCCCGCTCACGCTAAAACCTATCTGAACCGTGGGATAGTCAATCAGCACATGGGACATTGGCAAGCGGCAACGCAAGACTATCGCACTGCTGTCAAACAATTTCAGCAGCAAGGAGAATTAGCTGGGGCGCAAAGAGCTAAGCTCCGGCTGCATCAGCTACAGCGTGATCGCATAGTTGTCGGTTGATGCTGAGCAACATCCGCATAGACAAAAATCTCCTACAAGTGTAGGTTTACCCGTTAGGGACTGCGTTTCTAGATTTTTTGCATGCTCATCTGAATTTTTAGTACTTATGTCAAATTCCATCAAACCCGTCGCGATCGCGACCTTGCTTTCCCTAGGATTGGGGACGCTTGTGGCGCCTCTTTCCCGAGCCGATATGGGGCACGATCATGGCGGCGAGCAGGCTGCTCCCACGACTGAAATGTCTCATGGGGACGACCATGATAGTCACGAAGACCACAGCGGCCACCACGGCCTGCTGATGATTCCTGAGGGGCAACCGGTGCCTGAGATCGTCATTGACCTGTCTGCCGACCCCGTTTCCGGCTGGAACTTGCAAGTGCAGACTGCCAACTGGAGCTTTGCCCCTGCCGCAGTCAACACCGCCAGCAACACCACCGAAGGGCATGCCCACCTTTACATCAACGGTGAAAAGGTGACGCGAATTTACGGCGAATGGTATCACATTCCTAGCCTGCCGCCGGGAGAGCATGTGCTCACGGTGGGACTGAATGCCAACGGTCACGAAGCGCTCGTTTATGAAGGGGAACTGATTGAGGCATCGGTCGATGTTTTAGTGCCAGACCCCGCTGCTGCCGAAAACTGAGCGGCCCTAAGCTTGACGAACAGCGGGCTGCCATGGGGGGCGGATAAGGCTTTATGTCGCCCCATCAGGCACTCGGCCTTGCAACCGCTCTAGGCCACCAAAGCCATAGAGCCAAGAGGCCACTACCACCCAATGCACGACGGTAACAGCTAACAGAGAGCCCGTGAGGCCATAGAGCACGGCTAGAATGAGGCCCACCCAGGTCACGATCACCAAAAAGCGGCGATCGCTAAGCACGGCTCTTGCTTGTGGCCTCACCCAGCTAAAAATGACGTGATAAATCACAAACAAGCCGACGCTGAGGGCTGCCCAAGCTAACCAGCGCCCTGTCGGCAACTTTTCCGTCGGGTGGGGCAGGAGCATCACTCGGAAGATCAGCTCTTCTACCAAAGCTGGAAACAGAAACAGCTTAATTAGGTTTAAGGTCATTTTGACCGGCTGAGCAACTTTAAAGCGCAGCCTAAGGAAGCCGCTGCGCCGACCATAGACTAGGGCAAAAGCAGCGATCGCCAGCAGCGCCAACAGCACCATCCCGACGAGCGCGACGGAAAGCGACACGAAAAAGCTGCGAACCAACCGCACGGCCACGTTTAACATGTTCAACGTCACTCCAAATTAATGGCATGCACTTGTTTTAATCCTCAAAGGATTAAGCCGTAGCTCATCCAGCAAGAAAATGCTGCAGAATGCTGCTACTGTCAATACTTTGCTAACGATATAACGGCAGACATATCAGTTCGGGACAGCCAGATAGTAACCGGTTCAAAATCTTGGCAAAATATTTTTGTCCTAATATTCCAGATTCGACCACAGCAGAATGAAATTTTTACGTCGATTTTTACAAACTAGCCTTTCAGCAGTGGCGCTGGCCGCTGCCGGTGCTGTGGCTGACGCGCTCGCCCCGCAGCCAGTCCACAGTGCAGAAGATATCCGGATTTTGGTAGGTGGGCCACTGCTGTTTGATATCTCTGTAGAGTCATTGGCGACCTTTGCCGAGACGGGAGAAGTCACCGGAGACCTTCAACTGGTGGCTCAGTTTATCGATGACCGTACGCTGCAGTTGATCCGCCAAACTCTCAACCGCAAGATTCCCCTCGGTGTAGTGGCGACCGATCACCTGGCATATTCCCCGCTGGGCCAAGACATCCTGTTTAATCTGGGAAAAATTCTCCAAGTTTATCGCGGCGTCAATGGACAAAAAGCTCTGAGAGCCGCGCTGATTGGAGCCGCAGCCAAGGCCGATAAAGACGGCTGGACCATCATCGATGTGTTAGAAGAATTTCCGACTTCGACCTTAGAAATCGAGCTGCAAGACCTACAGGCTTTACGCCGAGAACTGGCAATCTATTTTGGCTACAGTCGAGCCGTAGTCGGGGCCATCAAAACCCAAGCGGGAGCTGAAGCTGCCCAAGCTGACGTAGACACCACGGGACTCGCCGATCTCAGCCAGCCAGGGCCGTTCCGCTCGGTTAGAGAAACCATCACTGTCAGAAACCCGGCCCTGCGTCAGACCCAGCAGGGACTCTCCGTCAACTACGACTTCGATGCCGACGTTTACCTGCCTAGTGGCCTGATAGAACCCGCGCCCATCGTGATTATTTCCCACGGCTTTGGCGATGTTAAAGAGAGCTTTACCTTTCTGGCGGAGCATCTGGCGTCCTATGGATTTGTGGCCATCGTGCCTGACCATGTGGGCAGCGACCTGCAATATCGACAGCAGTATTTGCAGGGTCGCTTGAATACGCTGCTGAGCCCGATGGAGTTTATCAATCGGCCTCAGGAAATCTCCTTCCTCATCGACCAGCTAGAAATCCTG
>JBCCNE010000137.1:0-9986 GCA_039026015.1 Cyanobacteria bacterium P01_C01_bin.70
ATCGCTATCATCAGCAGTAATTTGGGGCTGCTGGGACGAGTGGGCGGAAAGACGACAAACCCTGCCGCCACCACTGCCAACCCAATCAAAACATTGCGACTAAACAACGTCGGCAAGTTACGGGCTAACACCCCCCACGACAGTCCAGCCAGAGCACAGACTATGCCCAACAAAGTCCAGATGCGCCAGTACTGATCAGACGGGTAGAGACCAGACATAAATAGGCCCACATTTCTGGGAATGACGACCCATTGGGCTACCGTGAAGGCCCAGGTCAACATGCTGTATGCCGCATAGGCCAGCACTGCGACCACCACAACAGTGAGTAGGCTATTAAACCAATCACTAAATAAGTTTCTCTTGAGCCATTCACCAGCGCTCTTGCGCTTAATTTGAGGCGGCGCTGAAACCGTTTCGGGAGTAGTTGTCGTCATGGTTTAGCGCTCCTTAAACTGCACAGTCTGGTTGAGGGTATTCATGCCGATGGTGATGAGCAGGTTGATGATCAAATAGGTCGCCATTAAGACCAAAAAGACTTCAATCGGTCGCCCGGTTTGGTTGAAGGTGGTGTTTGCGATGGAATACAGTTCCGGATAGGCGACTGCGAAAGCCAGGGAAGAGTTTTTGGCCAGGTTCATAAATTCGCTGTTGAGGGGCGGAATAATCACCCGCAACGCCTGGGGAAAAACGACCAGTCGCATCACCAAGCCGGATTTTAACCCCAGCGATCGCGCTGCTTCCCACTGTCCCTTGGAGACAGACTGAATGCCTGCCCGCACAATCTCGGCGATAAATGCGCCGGTGTAAAACACCAGAGCCGTGAGTGCCGCGACGTACTCTCGCGAGAGCCGTTGACCGCCCGTGGCGCCGCCCCCTTCTTGAGCGATGGGCGGCTGCCATCCTAGAGCAAAAAAGAAAATAATCAGCCCCGCCACCAGCATTATCCCGAGGATAATTAGCTGCTGCTGACCGTCGTCTCCCTGCTCAACCATCTTATTCGTGCGCCACTGCCAGACAAAGAAAGCGGCGATTGCCAGGGCCACTAACACTGCTACCCAAACTAAAACGGCTCCGCCCTTGGGCCAGGGAACGTAAATGCCGCGCTTACTGGCAATCAAAAAACCGCCGATATTAATCTGCTCCGCTGGCGTCGGCAGTACCCCATAGACGGCAAAATACCAGAAAAATAGCTGCAGCAGCAGCGGCACGTTCCGAATTAGCCCCACGTAGGCGCGGCTAATTTTATGTACCAGCCAGTTTTGGGAAAAGCTCGTGACGCCAGCCGCAATGCCCGTCGTCGTCGCGAGGATAATGCCTACCACTACCAACATCACGGTGTTGATCAGCCCGACGAACAGGGCCTTGCCATAAGGATCATTGGGTCGGTACTCGACCGCACTTTCGCCAATGCTAAATCCAGCGGGATTGGATAAAAAATTGAACCCAAAGCTGGCTCCCTGTTGGGCCAAGTTGGCATTGAGATTAAGCAAAAAGTAGCTTAGGATGCTGGCCACCACGGCCACTGTAATCACCTGGAAGGCGATCTTCCAAAAGCGATCGTCCCGGAGTAGCTGCTTAAGTTGAAATTTTTTTGACTCGCTAGCGTCGCTAACCATCTGTGCAAAGTTTCCAGCGGAGGAACAACGGGCTCCGTAGTTTGCCCGAGAATTTTTAGAACTCTATGACAAAATCTACCGTAAGAAAAGTTGCATCCGTTACGGAGCGACACAAAAGGAGAGTTCGGCATTCAGAGTTCGAAAATAAGGAGTTCAAAAAAAGAGATTTTTGGTTCTTGGTTTTTGGACTCTTTGCTTGCCCAACTACTTCACCCACCTTATCCACTTCATAAACTCCATCCCCTCACATTCATTTACTCTGGCACTCGCTAGCTTTGACGCGCTAATGCATCCCAATACATACCCGCTAGAGAGTATTCTCCGCTGGAAGAATACTCTTGAAAATCTGATTCTCTGGTTTAGTCTCGAGGACGAGTGAACTAAAAATCGAGGGCTTCAAGAATTTCCTTTGATATGGAGAATCATTCCTATTCCACTCCACTGACTTCACTCACCCCGCTGATCCATCCACTCATCATTCATCCGCTTGAGGGGCAGCATTAGGGCCAAACATCGGATTCTCAAAAGGATTGCCCGGAGGCAAATCAATAAATACCTGATCGCCCACTTCCAGGCCTTCCTCAATTTGAATCTGATTGCCGACCTGAAATCCTTCCCTGACTACTTTGAACTGTGGACGATTGCGCTCATCGGGCACCAACACCCCTCGCTGACCGGACTGGGTTACAACGGCCACTGTCGGCACGACTAGTGCATCCGTCAGTTCATCGCCAATAAAAGCGACAGTGACGTTCATGTTAGAGAGCAGCACCTCCTGTCCCGAGGTCAGCTCTACGCGCACCTGAAACAGCGTGACGTTTTGGCGCTCGATCGCTTCTGGGGCAATCAGCCGCACCACCCCGGTAAAGAGCTCGTCAGGATAAGCATCGGCCTCAATTTCCACCGCCTGACCGGGACGAATCTTGGCAATGTCGGCTTCGGGCACCTCGGCCAAGACCTCTAAATCGCTCGCGATCGCCACGATCGCCGTAGACGTGGCTGAGGTGGCATCAGAGGCTGAGGTGGTGGGCGTCACAAACGCCCCTTCATTAGCAAACTTTTGGGTGACGATACCGGCAAACGGCGCGCGAATCTGGGTGTCGGTGAACTGCACTTGGGCCGACTCTAACTGGGCCTGGGCTTGGGCCACTCGCGCCTCGGCCTGAGCGATCGCCTCGGGGCGCGGTTCATTGCGCAAATCAGCCAGACTTTCCTCGCTTTCCTGCACTTGAAATTGCGATCGCTCCAGGGCCGCTTCGGCGCTTTGCACCGTCTGCACAAAATTATCTAATTCATTAGTTGAAATCGCTCCCTGCTCAGCCAATGCCTGATTGCGCTGCAGTTGTGACTGTGCTAAGTCAAGCCTTGCCGCCTGATCTCGGACCTGCGCTCGGGCCGACTCGACTGCGGCTTCGGCTTGGGCAATCGTTTCGGCATCGCTGCCCCGGCGCACATCAGCCAAATTCGCCTGAGCTTCTGCCAAGGCTGCCTCCCGCTGGCGCAACACCGCTGCCACATCTTGACTTTCCATTTGGGCAATGAGCTGCCCTGCTGTCACGACATCGCCCTGCTCTACCAAGAGTTCTTCCAAAATTCCGGACGCCTTGGGACTCAGGTTAACCGTCTGCAATGGCTCAACCGTTCCACTCGCGGTGATGCGTACGGTCAACGTGGTGGACTCTACCGGCACCGTTAGAGCCTCCAAGTCAAAGTCTGGTTCGCGGCTGCGGATAAACAGCGCGATCGCTCCCAAGCCCACTGTCAAGACTGCCAGACCACCCACCAACCAAGGGATTGGGCGACGCACTTTACCGATGACGGGAACCTGCATAAACGAAAACGGCCTAACACGCTCAATCCACCGCTCCTAATATAGCGACGCCGTCATCCCTCTGTGGGACTCGCAGTAGGCAGAGTTCAGAGTACCTTGCGGGAAGGGCAGAGCCCTACAGAGTTCGGAAAAAGGAGTTCTTGGTTTTTGGCTCTTCGTTCCTGGTACTTGGTTCCTGGTTACCTGCTACTTACCCTATTACTCACTCCATCACCCCGACACCCTGCCACCCTTACACCCATCCTTGCAGCCCGACCATCGCCGCCAACAGCAGGGTCTCCGTCCACTCCACAATCGCGCCATACGTATCCCCCGTTTGCCCGCCCAGCCGTTGCTGCAGCACTGCCCCGACGCCTAGAGCCAGCCCACAGCCGCTGAGGGAGACGCTGAGCAGCCAGACGCGCTCAGCAGGCGCGATCACCCCGGCCCCGACCGGCAGCAGCAGCAGTAGCGCCAAGCCCCAAAGCCAGTCGGTTTGGGGGTGAGCATGGGCTTTATGCAGCGCCCCTTTGCCCTGCTGGCGCAAATAGGGATAGCGGGCGATCGCCACGACCTGTCCCCAACGTCCCCAGCCTGCCGCCAGCGGCAGACTGACCCAGCGCAGCGTTTCTAAATCCATCAGGCACAGCGTTTTGAGTCCCAGAATCAGCACGGCAACCATGACTCCAAACGCGCCGGTGTGGCTATCGGCCATCACGTCTAAGCGTCGAGCGGCGTCAGGCACCGCCAGCCCATCAGCAGTATCCATCGCGCCATCCAGGTGCAGGCCGCCCGTTAGCCACAGCCACAGCGTCACCAGCAGTCCACAGCGGGTGCCCACAGGCACCGCCAGCGCCGAGAGGCCCCAATCGGCGATCGCCCCCAGCAGCCCAATGCCTACCCCTACCCAGGGCGCGTACCGTGCAATTCCCTCAAAGCTCATCGGCCAAGAGTACGGGATCGGTATTTGAGTATAAAAAGTGACTGCGCCTAAAAATTGTTGTCCCCAGCGTCGCAGTCGCCCCTGGCCCTGATCTCGTTCCGAAACCGACATATTTTAGACTCTCCTAAAACGAGCGAATCACGGCGGCAAAATCAAAGCTGGCAGGCTCAGCTACTAGATGTAGCGTACAGCGATCGCTGATGCACCCAGAGAAGTTGATTTTATGGCTAAAATGCTGACCCAAAAATGTGTCGCGATCGCCTTTTCGACAGCAATTTTTGTCAGTAAATCAAAATTTAACGAGGTTGCCGCAGTGAGCTGACACACCCAATTAAGTCTGTCTTGAAAATCCTCAATCCTTTATTAAGAAAGGCGTGTAGGGATTTCTCTGGCGAGCTGTTAGGCTCAATTACTGTCAGAAATCAGAAAACCGTCCCATTTCGGAGTTCCATTCCGAGATGATCGACTATCGTGAATATAGGCCTTAAAAAGAACCAACTTTATTGGTATCAGCGAGGTCAAGAGTTTGCATTCATGATAGTCCTATGACCCACGACTCAGCTGGCTTACCAAATGTGCCCGCGCCCTATCTGGTTGATCAAGGGATTGTGGTCAAGAAGTCAGATATGCTCAGACTTCTCAATGACTTGGGTCAGGTCGCCTATACCGATGTTCAAGAAAAAAGCGTGCTCAGCCAGGGCACGGGCTACGTAATGGATGTATTCGCTGAACCTGAGGCGTCTACGTTGGTGGCCAATCAAAGCCTTTATCTCAACGTATATAGCTTTGACTACATTCAGCTAGAAAAGTTACCGAATGAGCAAGCCTGCTTCAAGTTGTTCCAAGATAACCGTTGCCTGCAGCTTATCCCTCTGACCTCTCCTGTTAAAGATCAGGCTAAGCGCGACCTCGACGCCACCACCATTGAAGAGATTGTGGCCGAAGCGCTATCCGCCAGTTGGGATGCTTGTCTAGATGACGACGGGCCGCTGGCCTAAGAGGGCGCTATCCGCTCTTATCGCCAGCTTTAAGTAACCAGGATTCTCTTACCGGCATAAAATGAGCAGGCTAGGGGCTAATCATCGCTTTTGGCAAATGCGTTTGCCAAAAGCCAGCACCATAGCCTCTCAAAAGCTGGCGTCTTGGAGTATCCGTTTTGCATCAGTTTGAGTATCAAGTAGAGGCCACCTGCCGCCACACAAAGGCGCGAGCAGGCTGTTTCCAGACGCCCCACGGTAGGGTAGAAACCCCGCGCTTTATGCCGGTTGGCACTCTTGCTAATGTGAAAACGGTGACGCCCGAGCAGCTTCAGCACACGGGGGCGCAGCTGGTGCTGGCCAATACCTATCACCTGCATCTACAACCGGGGGAAGCCCTAATCGCTAAAGTCGGCGGCGTGCATCAGTTTATGGGCTGGCATGGCCCGATGCTGACCGACTCTGGAGGATTTCAGGTATTTAGCCTCAGCGCAATTCGCACCATCTCTGAAAACGGCGTGAAATTTCGATCGCCCCGCGACGGTCGCATTATCGACATGACTCCCGAGGAGTCCATCCGCATTCAAAATGCCCTGGGGGCCGACGTGATCATGGCCTTTGATGAATGTCCCCCTTATCCTGCCAGTCGAGAGGCCGTTGAGGTCGCCACTGATCGCACCTGTCGCTGGCTTCAGCGCTGTATGGCGGCTCACCAGCGCTCTGACCAAGCCCTCTTTGGCATTGTGCAGGGGGGTGTTTATCCAGATTTACGCGCCCAAGCAGCGGCGGCCTTAACCAAATTAGATCTGCCGGGATATGCGATTGGCGGTGTCAGCGTAGGCGAGCCCCCAGAGCTCATCGAAAAAATCGTGCGCGCCACGACGCCCCTGTTGCCGCCACACAAGCCCCGCTATCTGATGGGCGTGGGCACCCACCGCGAAATGGTGCAGGCGATCGCGGCGGGGATAGATTTGTTTGACTGTGTGATTCCCACGCGGCTGGCCCGCCACGGCACTGCCATTGTGCAGGGCGAGCGCTGGAACCTTAAGAACGCCCGCTTTCGTGAAGACCTCACCCCGCTGGATGCCGCCTGCAACTGCTATACCTGCCGCACCTTTACCCGCGCCTACCTTTGCCATCTAATTCACGCCCACGAAACCCTGGCCCACACCCTGCTATCCATCCACAACATCACCGAGCTGGTCAGCTTTACCCAGCGTATTCGTCAGGCCATTTTGCAAGACCGCTTCGTTGCAGAATTTGGCGATTGGCTCGTTCCTGAACAACACTTTTCAGACCGAAAAAAGTCTCTAGAACTGTCTGAAACAGCTAGCTCTGAGAGCACCTGATGTTATGCAACTAAAACTCACGCCAGCGGAACGGCAGGCTTTGCAGGCAATTTCTAAGAGCAGCTCCATCGGTGTTGAAAGCCTCCACGAACGTTTAGAACTGTTGACCTGGGGAGATGGTCTGCTGGAGTTTCGGATGCAATCCAGCACGGGACTTTTGCCTTGGATGGAGCAACTGTCAGATTTAAGCGATCGCGTCAATCGTCGATTGCGAAAATTGGGAATTCCGGCTGGGCCTAGTTTAGAAGCCTACGAAGAATGGCTGTCCAAGCAGTCCTCGCAGATCCACAAACAGTAAGGATTTTTTCGGGTTGGCAATCTCAGACCTTTGCCCGCGACATCTCTTGGCAAAGGCGGGATAGCCTGACATGCTGGTAGGGAAGCGCAGAAGAGAGAGGCGATCGTGTGCTGGATCTGAAAACCATTCGACAACGTCTGGACGAGGTGCAGACCGCGCTGAACCGTCGCGGTAGCGGCTACGATTTGCAGGCCGTAGTGAGTTTAGACCAGCAGCAGCGTGATATTGAGGGGACGCGATCGCAGCTACAGGCCCGCAGCAACGAAATCGGCAAAGCCGTTGGTCAAAAGATTCGCGAAGGGGCGGCTCCCAATGGACCAGAAGTCGCCGCTCTGCGAGAAGCCGGTAACCAGGTCAAAGTCGAATTAAGTGAACTGGAGCCCCAAGAACGGCAACTCAAAGCCGAAATTGAAGCGATTTTGCTAGGCATTCCTAACCTGCCCAGCCCCACGACTCCCGACGGCAAAGACGAGTCTGAAAATGTGGAAGTGCGCCGCTGGGGCGATGAGTATCTGCCTGCCGACAGCGCCGCCCTGAAGCCCCATTGGGAAATCGGTGAGGCAATGGGCATTTTGAATTTTGAACGCTCCGTCAAAATCGCCCAAAGTCGGTTTGTGGCGCTGCTGGGCGTGGGTGCAGCCTTAGAACGGGCCTTGATCACTTATATGCTTGATCGCCATACCCAGCACGGCTACACCGAAGTCATTCCCCCCTATTTGGTCAACACAACCGCGCTCACCGCGTCAGGCCAGCTGCCCAAATTTGCCGATGAAAGCTTTCAGTGCCGCAACGATGACCTATGGCTCTCCCCCACTGCCGAGGTGCCCGTCACCAATCTGCACCGCGACGAAATTCTCAACGCCGAAGATTTGCCCTTGCACTACTGCTCGTTTACCCCCTGCTTTCGACGGGAAGCCGGCAGCTACGGTCGCGATACGCGGGGGCTGATTCGCCTGCATCAGTTTAATAAGGTTGAGATGTACAAGTTCGTGTTGCCCGAAACTTCAGAGGACGAACACCAAGCTTTGGTCAAAGATGCCGAAGCCATTCTGCAAGGGCTGAAGCTGCCTTACCGCGTAATTGAACTTTGCACCGGCGATCTTGGGTTCTCAGCTAACAAAACCTATGATTTGGAAGTGTGGCTGCCTTCTTCCGGCACCTATCGAGAAATCTCTAGCTGCTCGAACTGCGGCGACTTTCAAGCGCGGCGGGCCAACATTCGTTTTAAGGAGGCGGGCAAAAAAGGGACGCAGTTTGTCCACACGCTAAACGGCTCTGGACTGGCTATCGGGCGTACCATGGCGGCCATTTTGGAGAACTATCAGCAGCCCGACGGCTCCGTTAAAGTGCCCGAAGGATTGCAGCCTTACATGAATCGCGAGTGGCTTTAAGCAAATATTCCATAATTCCATAACGGCTTAGTTTTCTGGAGTAGTGCGTCAGACTTTAGCCTTTTTCTAAAATTCTAGAGAATTGCCTTTGCGCGATCGTGTATTTCATTCTCACTATTAAAGACATGCTTCACAGTTTTTAGGGCTGCCTAGATAATTGGCTTTGAGGAGGATCGGGTGACCAATTCGGCTTGAAACCAGCTGGCTGGCCTAAGCCTAAACCTACCGCCAGACAGACGCCTTTTGACCGTCAAAGAAATAAATTTGTGAAGCTGCTATAGCTACTTGCTAATTATCGAGTGGTTATAACAGTCGACTAAAGGGTAACAGGTGGCAGACAATCCTGTCTTGCGAAGCTTAAACTCTGACTCCGTGAGAGGTCTCTTTAGTGTTTGGGCAGGCCTTGCTGGCATGACTCAGTGCATCTCAATTTTATATTCTTGGGGCGATTTTCCTACTTGCAGGCAAGAGGCTAGCACCGAAAGTGTTGATAAATTTGCAGGTATGGAATGCTGACGGCAGAATCGCTCTGTAAATTTCTGTGAGTTCGTCTTTTTCCTCTCGACGGAATCTCCGAAAATGCGATCGCGCTATTGCCTCAAATTGAGTCGTCAAAAAATCCTGTTGCTGCTCGTTTAACCAGGGAATTCCTATGACTATTTTCCGTTGGATAAAGCCGCTTTTTTCCTTATTTTTGGTTTGTTTATTATTGACGATTACGGCCTGTAGCTCAGCCCCGTCTAAGTACGACCAAGTGCAGCAGGAAACCACCGGCTCTAAAGCTCCTGTTGCTGTGGAAAAAGGGGCTGAAAAAGGTGGTACATTCAACTCGTTTTTTCCCGGCTCTGAGGGAGAATTCAAGGTGGTACCTTCTCAAGAAAAGCAAGGCTTTGCCGAGTACAAGCTTAAGCGCGATGGCGAAACCCTAGCCATGCTGACCATCAATGACACCATTAGCCTGCCTGCCGCCGCCAAGAAGTATGAGAATGCCGCCGATACCTTGGGTGGATTTCCGATGGTCGAGCAGGGCAGCACGGCCACTGGGCTCTTAGTTAATGGCCGCTATCAGGTCAAGGTGCTTTCTCGCAGTGAGGGGTTTACGGCCAGCGATCGCGTCACTTGGCTAGAAAAGTTTGATCTTGAAGGTCTATCCCAGTTAGAGGCCGATACCCGGGCTTATCGTCGAGTCCAAAGGAAAAATGCTGCCAAAGCCTTGAAAGCCGAGCAGACAAAGTTAACGACGCCCCAGCCGACGCCTGAGGCCGTACCGCCGCTGGTGCTGCAGCCCGCTGGGTAGTCTTTATAGATCTGAATAGACCTGAGCTTATAGCCACCGTTTTCCCACTCTAGGAGAGCCTTATGAGCGCCAAAATTTACGAAAAAGTCGATAAACTGCCCACTGGTGGCCTGACCGTGCGGGCGCTGAAAACCCTGGATACTTTTGTCCCAGGGCAATGGAACAACCTGGTGGGCTTTGACAACACCATCAAAAAAGTGACAGGGGAAACCGACGACGCGATGGTGCAGGCGATTGGTGAACGGGCGATCGCTTTGTTCAACGACAAATCTGAAGGCTATCGGCGGGCACTGTGGCTTTACGAG
>JBCCNE010000138.1:0-9970 GCA_039026015.1 Cyanobacteria bacterium P01_C01_bin.70
CGACGGCGTATTTCAACGTGATGGAATTGTTGGTTGCCGAGGAAGTTGACCACCAGCTACAAGCCATCCCGCATAATTTGGCTCAGTATTTGAACCGCAGCGAAATCGAAACCTTTGCGCTTAATTGTTTGCCAGCGCTTTATGCCGCCAGCGAACAAGGGCTTATCCATCAGCGTGAAAAAGCACAACAGCAACTGCAGCCGCTCATTACTCAAGCCGTGCGTCGAGCTTTTGCCGCCGTTCAGAGAGATCCACTGCGGGCATCGCAACCCCTGCAGATTGGCGTCCCTCAGTCCAAAGCTGATGTTGCGCTGGTTCTATTGCAAGAGATCATGCAGCTGCCCCATCTCACCTGGGAAAAGGCGCTAGAAGTACTCGCTGCACTACCGCAGCAGGAACCAGGCAATAGCCACGTGCCGCCGGCGATATCACCAGTTCCTCCGGCACCAGCAGTTGGATACGGTAAGCGAGCCAATGAGCTTAAAAGTACCGCTTTGCGCCCCGGAATTTATGGCTGTCGTACCGCTTGGATTCCTGAGCGGCGTCAGTCGTGAATAGCAATCGCGCTGCCAAAGCATAGGCGCAGCAGCAGAGGTGTTGACTTGCTGGTCAGCATGTTTCAGCCCTAAGCCCCGGCATCATCATGGCTGAGCCCAGCCCAAAAATCAGCACATACTGCAGCCAGCCCAGCGATCGCTAAGATAGAATCGCAGTCCGTAATCATCAATACGTTAATGGGCTATCAGCGTTACTCTTTATCAAAGTTTGTTGCCGTCACCTTGGCTGTGGGAGCGGTGATCGCCAGCGGCTGCAGCCAGCCCACCGAGCCCCCGCCAGAAGCCGCAGCAGCAGCGCCAGTGCAGCGAGATCCAGCAACTTTACGACTGCTCTACAGCCGCGTGCCGGTGACGCTAAATCCACATTTGGCGACAGGGGTTCAAGATTTTGAAGCCGGCCGTATCGTGTTAGAGCCACTCGCGGCGGCCAATGAGCGGGGAGAGCTTGTGCCTATCTTGGCGGCAGCAGTTCCCACCGCCGATAATGGCGGCGTGGCGGCTGATGGCAAATCGGTAACTTGGCAGCTCCAGCCAGACGTGCAGTGGTCTGACGGAGAGCCCCTGACGGCTGCAGATGTCGCGTTTACCTTTGAGTTTGTTAGCAATCCTGAGGTGGGAGCAGCCACGGCTCAATACTACGAAGCCGTAGAAACGGTTGAAGCAATTGATGAGCAAACCGTCAAAATTACGTTTAAGGAAGTTACGTCGGCTTGGCAAATTCCTTTTACGGGGCAAACCGGCGTGATCTTACCCAAACACATTTTCGAGTCAGTCAATGGCCCTGAGGCCAGAGCCGCCGAGGCCAACCTCAGTCCGATTGGCACTGGGCCTTATCAAGTCGAGGCCATCCAGACCGGCAGCGTCACCTACGTGCCTAACCCCAACTATCGAGGGGGGGCTCCGGAGTTTGCCGCCGTTGAATTCGTGGGCGGACTGGCGCCCTATGCAGCGGCCCGGGAAGTGCTCAGCACGGGAGAAGCGGACTTTGCCCACAATTTGCAAGTCGAGGTCGACTTGCTCAAAGACCTGCAGGAGCAGGGAGAAGGCATCGTGGACACGGTGTTTGGGGGCCTGGTTGAACGGATTATGCTGAATCCCACTGATCCCTTCGCGGAAACTGAATCAGGGGAGCGCTCCAGTTTGCAGGCTGCACATCCCTTTTTAAGTGACCCCAAAGTCCGGCAGGCGATCGCCTATGCCATTGACCGCGACACTATCACCGCAGACCTGTATGGCTTTACGGGGCGGCCCACAGCTCAGCTTCTCGTGGCTCCTCGTCCCTATGCGAATCCTGGCACCGTAACCTATGAGTATGACCTCGCAAAAGCTCAAGACCTGCTTGATGAAGCTGGCTGGACGGACAGCGATGGTGACGGTATTCGCGATCGCGATGGTCAAGACATGGCGGTGGTCTTTCAAACCTCGGTTAACCCCGTCCGCCAAAAGACTCAAACCTTAGTGGAATCAGACTTAGAAGAACTGGGCATCAAGGTTGATATCAAGCGCATTCGAGTCGATGATTTCTTTTCTGGCGATCCAGAACAAACGAATAGCATCAATCACTTTTACGCGGATATGCAGGCCTACACTACCGGCAACGATCACCCTGATCCCACGATTTATTTAAGCTGGTGGACTTGTAGTCAAATCGCGACCCAGGCCAACCAGTGGCAAAGTCCCAACAATGCGCGCTACTGCAACCCAGAGTATGACGGCCTGCTGACAGCAGCCAAGCAAGAACTCAACCCCGAAAAACGGGCGGCCCTCTTTCAAGAAATGGATGCGCTACTGGCCGCTGACGTGGCGGTGATTCCGATTGTGCATCGGGCGATCGCCAACGGTGTGAGCAAAGACCTGGTCGGGATTGATTCCACTCCCTGGGACACGAGTACCTGGGATATTGCGAACTGGCAGCGCCAGCCTGAGGAGTGACAGATCAGCCTTTTTGGGTAGCCAGTCACCGACTGCCTACGATTACTGCTAACAAACACAGAGCCCTCCAAGTTTACGGTTTACTCATCGGCCATCTGGGTTTCAATAAATTTCTGACTGGCTTTCCTGCTTGATGAAAAGGATGGGAGGAACTGGGAAATATGGAAGAAGAGGTATGCAAGGACACAGTTCTGATGTGAACCTCCGCTCTCCGTAGACGCAGCGCTGCCATCATTTATCTGAAGCACCCATGTTCTCGATTTACATTCTGACTTATAACGAAGAGCTGGATATTGCCGCTTGCATTGAATCGGCGATGTTGTCTGACGACATTATTGTGGTGGACTCTTGCAGCCGCGATCGCACGGTCGAGATTGCCTCCCAATACCCCATTCGAGTCATTGAGCATCCCTTTGAAAGCCACGGCAAGCAGCGAACTTGGATGCTGGAAAACATTCCGGCCAAATACGAGTGGGCTTACATCCTGGAAGCCGACGAGCGGATGACACCAGAGCTTTTTAAGGAATGTTGCCAGGTGATTAAAACCGCCGAGCACGTAGGTTACTATGCCGCTGAGCGCGTCATGTTTATGGATCGGTGGATTAAACACAGCACCCAGTTTCCTCGGTATCAGCTACGGCTGCTGCAGCGGGGTAAAGTTTGGTTTACCGATTACGGTCACACTGAGCGCGAAGTCTGCAGCGGCACAACAGGATTTTTACGGGCGACCTATCCCCACTACACCTGCGGCAAGGGCATGAGCCGCTGGATCGACAAACACAACCGCTATTCCAGCGACGAAGCTCAAGAAACCCTGCGCCAGCTACAGTCAGGACGAGTCAACTGGCAACAGCTTTTGTTTGGTAAAACGGAAGTCGAACGTCGTCACGCCCTGAAAGACTTGTCTCTGCGACTGCCGCTGCGGCCCGTCGTGCGCTGGTTTTATATGTATTTTATTCTCGGGGGCTGGCGTGACGGCGAGGCTGGGTTTGCCTGGTGTACGCTCCAGGGATTTTATGAATATCTGATTGTCCTTAAAGTTAAGGAACTCAAGCGCCAGCAGGCGGCTGACGCGATCGCGTCAGCTACCCCCCCGGCCACACAGGCAACTGCTGATAAGACTCTGGCGAACCAACCCTAAGTCTGGTGCTAGTCATTAGCGCTACACTCAATGGCGGCGTTCCAGTAGGCGGTTAGAGCAGGCATGGCGGTTGATTATGACTTGGTAATTTTGGGGGGCACCCCCGAAGGCTATGCCGCCGCCGCTTATGCAGTGCAATCTGGGGCCCGAGCTGCCCTGGTTTTGCAAGCCATAGAGGGGGCGCGATCGCCCCTAATCTGTCGAGGCATCCTCAATTCATCGCTGTGGGATTCCTCAGCCAGACCGCTATTGGACAGTGCAGGAACTCCCTGGCAGTGGGTGAAGCAGCGGGCGATGCTGATTGCCGATACCTTAACGGGTGACGATGCTCAGCAGTTGATGGTGCAGGGCTGTGACGTCATTGCTGAATCTGGCCACATGGTCAGCGATTGCCCGCTTACCGTCGCGACGACTTCTCGTCGCCTCTCGACCCGAGCCCTTTTGGTGGCTACCGGCCATCACTTTAGAGCTCCGCTGGTGCCTGGGTTAGAGGCCGTTCCATATAAAACACCCGAGACCTTCTGGCAGTGGGAACAGTTGCCCTCGTCAGTGGCGATTTTGGGCAGCCGCCCCGAGGGGTTGGCGCTGGCCCAATGGCTCAGACGCTGGCAGATTCCGGTGACGGTTGTCACCGCCAATGCGGAGGTGCTGACAATAGAAGACCCCGATGTATCGCGCTGGTTAGGGGCGCAGTTGCGGGCTCAGGGCGTCGATTTGCGATGCGCTGTCAGGGTCGAAAACGTATCGGCTCAAGCTAGCGACATCACCCTCAAACTAGCGGAAGATGTCGTAAGGGCAGAAGCGTTGGTAGTCGCGGTACGTCCTGTTCCCTACACAGAAAATTTAGGGCTAGGCGTCTGTTTGTCGAGTGAGCGCCCGTCCGTGAACGCCTACTTGCAAACCCAGCACCCTCGGATTTACATCTGCGGAGCGGCGATTGGGGGCGATGACTTTCCCGCAATTGCCCGACAAGAGGCTCAGTGGGCCGTTCAAAACGCCCTCTTTTGGCCTCGCCAGCGGGTTCACTATGCGGCCATTCCCTACGACCTGCCCACACAGCCTCCACTGGCGCGGGTCGGCTGGACAGAATCCCAGGCGCTCGAACGGTTTGGCCGCGATCGCGTTTTAGTGGCCCAACAATCGCTATATGACAATCCGCCAGCCCAGTGGCGCGAATCGACGGTTGGCTTTTGTAAGCTCATTGCCCATCGCGACGGTCGCCTGTTAGGGTGCCACGGGGTTGGGCCAGCCGCCCCAGAATGGGTGCAGACCATGGCACTATTGATGACCGCCAGCGTTCCCTGGTGGCGTCTGGCTAGCTTTCCAGCATTGCCCTACAGCCTGACGGAACTACTGCGACAAGCGGCCCAACAGTGGGAGCGCGATCGCTGGCAGCCGGGACGCTGGCGACGCAATTGGGCTGAAAATTGGTGCAACTGGCGACGCAGCCGTTAGAGCGCGTCATCTCAATTAATGTTACAAACCTTATAAAGTCGGCATTATCGCGCTCGTCTCACCTCTATAAACCCTGTTCTGCAAAATAGCGCTAGATTTCGTCAAGCAGGAAGTGATGGAGTCAGGGGTTTGGCCCTGGAGAGCAGCAATTCTGGCTGCAAGCTGAAAATCTAGCTCGGTAAGCCCCCCAGCGTCATGGGTCGTAATGGCTAGAGTGACCTGGTTGTAGCGAATAGTGATGTCTGGATGATGGTCTAGAGCCTCTGCAGGTTCGACCATCGCGTTGACAAACGCCATCGCCGTGACAAAATCCTTAAAAGTCGCTTCATAAAACAGCGTCGTGCCATCCGTTGTCCATGTTGAGGGCAGTTCAGCCATCCGCTGCTGAATAGTTGCCTCATCCAGCAGGGTTGGTACATCTTTCAGTAATTTGTAGGGTTGATTAGAGGACGGCGTTATCGCAAGGGCCTTGGCTGGTAAAGAGATTGCCAGGGTCAGCGACACAAGTCCAGCCAGTATTCCAAAAGTGTTCATAAGGTCACCCGCGCCCGATCACTCAGCAGTTTAGCAACTGTGCAATCGTCTTTAGAAATCGTTTGAGCAAGATTAATTTGCTGCTCAGTCAGCCCTTAACCTCTGCTTCATCAGCGCTGGGTCGTGTCTCAGCTGGTCCACCCATGATGGAATCAACAGGCTAAAGCGATGATATTTACTCACTTTAGCCCTCCACTGAATTGAGGTTTCGACCATGAAACGCTTTTTGCTCTCCACATTGACTGTTTTGTTGACGATGGGTGCGTTGACGACCATAGCGAGTGCCGAACAGGTGGGACGGACAGACAGTAGGGCCGACCTCAACGGCGACGGTAAGGTTACACTCCACGAGTTGAGGTTATATAACCGAGATCAGCGGCAAGCTTGAGGTTTATCGTCGGCAATAGCGCGATCGCGCAACTGCCAACGATGAGAAGAGGAATCTTATCAGGCGAGGAATTCGGTCCTTAATGTATCCGACATTCTCAAAGGGACCGAGTTCCTAATCGCATCACCCCTGACAATCCGCGATCAGGCTAATACGCCTTGATTTCGAGATTGAGCATCGTCATCCAGTCTTGATTACTGGCGCTTGACAAATCGCTGACCAAAACTGGCTGCTGTGGTTTTGCCGAAATACTAAAGCCGTTAGGATTTTCGATAAATGCCACGGCTTCCTGCAAAGCGGTGATGGCTACAGGGTTATCCATCGGCACAAAAAACTGTGCATTTTGTGACAGTCCCGAGGTTAGCTGAGTTTTAAATTGCTCAACCTCCTGATTGCTTTGTTCCGCCATGGCAGTCAGTAGGTTTTCGACAAAAGAGTCATCCTCATACACGATTTCTAAGGCGTGTAGGGTCAGTTCGTCATTCGCGGTCGCTTCGGGATCAAAGTTGCCGAGCGTAAAGGTGACCTCAAAATGACCTAAATCATCTGCTCCCAAGCGGAACTCTTCCAGGGTCATTTCGCCTGTAGTTTCGTCATACTCATAGCGAGTGTCAAGATCCAATTCTGGAGCGTCTTGATAGCCTGCCTGAGCCAAAAAAGGAGTTAGTGCGGCAGTGTTCTGACTGTCGCTGACTTGGATACCCTTGACAGAGGCATCGAAAACAGTGGGAAAGTCAGACTGGTCATCAAATTCGTTGACGACAATTTTATTAATCAAAATCGGCTGTTCAGGTGCATCCTTAGTGGCCACGCTGATGTCTTTAACCGTTAGGCTAGAGCCGAGTAAATTGACTTTAGCGCTGCCATACTCAATATCAACCTCGTCATCTACTTCGGCAATGAGCTTATCCAATCTGGCTTCAGCCGCTTTACTGGTATAAATTCCCACGCCAGTGTAAAGTCCGATCGCGACTGCGCCGACGCTAATACCGATAACTGCTAGCTTATTCATCTATAAAAGTCCTTGAGAGAATAGTGACGCTATGTAGTTAGCTTCAATAGGCAGCTCTAGTATTCCCAAGGGCAACGTCAAAACGCCGCCAATATCAACTGCAGCAGTCGAGAGGCGGCTGTAACCACTAGCTATTGTAGATTGGCGATTCTGGGTGTGAAACGGCTGAAATGACAGTGGTTTCACTACAGTCTCAATTGTTCATCGCTTGAGAAGTTCTCGTCAACCGTCAACTCCAGTTCTAGGAAGATGAGTAAGCTGATCGTGTCTTTGCCACGAAACTAACGCACTTCGTACCCCATATCAGCTTGTTGGTAAACGGAAACTATCGGTGCTTTTTGTTCACCGACATATCGCACTGTCCCCAAACCCAAATAATCGACAATCTAGTCCTCTAGGATTTCCTGGGCCTGATATGCCGTCCGCTTGTAGGAGTATCCCTCTTCTGTCACTTTAAGCGGAGGGAAACTGAAGCCCTTATTTTTTCGTATAGCCGCTACTGCAGAATGAGCATTTGGAGAATGTAATTCCAACGTTTCAGATGATCTCTTCCAAGAGTGATTAAAGAGGGATAGAACTTGAGGGAGATTTGCGGGAGCTGTCTAGGATGTTCAGTGTAGTGGCAATTGAGACAGCTGGCATCACTCCGCATTCCAAGTTTGGCATTTGGCCACAGTGCTGCTGATAGAGCCTCAAAAAGGATTGAAGGACGTGGCATGACGTTTTTGAGGCCATTAGACCTCTTGCATAAAGCCCAATCGCCTCTTAAATTCTCCAATCCTGGGGAGTTTTCAAGCCTCCATAGATGCAATACAGCATCTGTAAGGATATTTTTCCTCAATTTTAGGGAATGGAAGGGGGCCTAAGTCCATTCGTGAAAGAGGTCCATTACATCAACTGCGGCAGTCTGCCATTTGATTGTTGATGTCCCCCTCTAAAGGGCGCAAGGTGGGCGGTAGCCTAAAACTATGCCGAAAACTCTCGGCAGGGCGACATGACAATCGCTTTTAGAAAGCTACCATCTGTTATCCGTAGAGCATTCTCTAAAATATGTGAAAATACGGTCTTTGCTTGTCTGCAGCATCGTTGATTACTGTGTTGTTACTGAAGTCCTTTATTTCAATATCTGAAGTAACTCAGTATATTTTCTAGACTGATTTATTTTCCAATTTAGAAAAATCTAAAAGTCCTAAAATATACTTATATTTTTTAAGCTATAAGCAATCTTTTAGTCACTCTTTAAGGTCAGGTGAATAGATATTTTTGATTTTTTAATCAGTAATCAAAGATGCCGTAAACACCAATTCCGATGGGTCTTCTAATGATTTGAATCACATATACTAAATTCACAGTCGTAAATGAGTTCCAATGATGAAAATCGGTATCGGTAAACAATTTGCTCTAGGAGTCACTGTTATTGCTTCCAGCCTTTTTGCTTCTGAAGCCCGAGCATTTACGTTCACGCAAACAGAGGCTCAAAATTTACAAGATCAGAATCAAGAGCTTTTTGACTTCTTTAAGTCTCAGGTCAATAAAGAAAGAGCTGCTTTGAGCGAAACTGATCTACAGCCTTTGGATGCTAATGGCCTATTGTTTGACACCAGCGAAACAGTGGAAATTTATTTCATTCATGAAGGCGCTGGCTATAAAAATCAGGTGCTGTTTACTGCCGATGATCAGGCCCCTGCCATGCTCATCGAAAATGCCTCGCTACAGGGTTCAGGCGGTAATCTGAAAGCAGGCGATGGCTTTATTTTGAGTGATTTCGAAGGATTGTCTGGCATTGCTCAATTTGAGTTTTTGATTGCTTCTAACGGCTATGGTAAAGACAATCCGACCTTGCTTTACACTGACGCGAGTAAAAACTCAGATGGGTTAGAGCACGTCACAGCTTTTGGATATACCGATGAAGCAACGGGTGACTATTACACTTTCATTGGCTTTGAAGATATCGTTGGCGGCGGCGATCTTGACTATAACGACGTCGTTTTAGTTGCCAAAGGATTCCAAAATCCGGATGTTGATGTGCCTGAACCAATGTCTAGCCTAGCTGTGTTAGCTGTCGGGGCTATTGTGGCTGGTGGCGCTCTGAAAAAAAAGATGGCGTAAGGGCCACTCTCAGTTGAGTGCACAATTGTAAATCCCCACTGATTCAGCAATCAGTGGGGATTTGCATATTGAGGAAAGGCAGTTAATTGCATTTGCTTGGAGGTTGCTGTCTGCGGTTCACATCCATTCTGCGATCAGCCCCCAACTTGGGCGATGTCCGCTAGGATAAGTGCCGATGTGTGGTGTTCGCTCTCATGTTGCATCAAGCCCTTATTGCGTTGAGTCTGCTTTCTTGGTTGGGTGATCAGCCCAAGACGGTGACGCCGCTGCAGCCAATATCTTGGTCTGGCATGGAGGCGATCGCCGGTTGGGAATCGCCTTGGATCTTGCAAACGAATGCCCCTGATCCTGAGGCCAAAGAGATTGTGCGCAATTATCTGACCAACTTAGCCGACCAGGGATTTGCCGTCGATGAGCAGGGTATCTGGGTGCAAACCGGGAGCACAGCGATCGCCGTGCATCAGCCCTATCAGCCTATCCCGTCAGCTTCCCTGACAAAGATGGCGACGACCTTAGCTGCGTTGGAAACGTGGCCCATTGATCACCGATTTGAAACGACGTTGGGGTACATCGGCACGCTAGAAAATGGCGTGGTCAATGGTGATTTAGTTATCCGGTGGACAGGCGATCCCTATTTTGTCTGGGAAGAAGCGATTGCCCTGGCTAATCGGTTGAATCAACAGGGCATTCAGCAGATAACCGGCAATCTCGTAATTTTGGGCGAGTTTGCCATGAACTTTGAGCCCGATTCCTATCGCTCGGGCGAGCTTTTTATGCAGGCGGTGGATGAGAGCCGCTGGTCGGATGAAATTTATTACATTCACAGTACAATGCCGCCGGAG
>JBCCNE010000139.1:0-9925 GCA_039026015.1 Cyanobacteria bacterium P01_C01_bin.70
GTGTCAAATAGCGGCAGAGTCAGGTCGGCTTGGGTAACCAGCAGAGTGATTTCGGTACAGCCGGCAATAATCGCTTCTGCTCCCTGCTGCTGTAGCTGGTGAATGATATTGAGAAAGGCAGCACGAGAGGCCGGCTCGATTTTACCCAAACAGAGTTCGTCATAAATAACGCGATGAACGATAGCGCGATCGCTCGCCTCGGGCACCAGCACGTTCAGGCTATGCATTTTGACCAGCCGGTCTTTATAAAATGCCTGCTCCATCGTGAACTGCGTGCCCAGCAAACCAACAGTCTGCAGGCCCTGCGCTTTAATCGCTGCGGCGGTAGCGTCCGCAATATGCAAGATGGGGATGCTGATTTCGGCGGCGATCGCCGGCACAACTTTATGCATTGTATTTGTGCAAATTACCAGAAAATCGGCTCCGGCGGCCTGTAGCGATCGCCCCGCTTGTGCGAGGACTGCCCCCGCGGCGTCCCAGTCGCCCCGACGCTGCAGCTCCTCAATTTCGTAAAAATCGACACTATACAGCACGATTTTGGCAGAGTGCAGCCCGCCCAACCGCGCTTTTATCCCTTCGTTAATAAGCTGATAATACGTCACCGTACTTTCCCAACTCATCCCCCCAAGCAATCCAATAGTTTTCATTGTTCTTTTCCCTTTATGGCTAACGCTGATGACTTCTGCTCAAAGCCTACTGTTCAGGACTCACGTCGCGGCATCCGATTTTGGCCCCTTGATCCCCAAATGTAGGAAAATCAGATTCTACACCCCCCAAATATGGGGGGTGTAGAGACTTTTGCGTAAGTCATATTGTTGACAGGCGGAAAAGTCTGCCAAATTACGGCAGGATGAAGGAGAAGCTTATGCAGGTGAGTGATGAAAGGGGCGAAGAAGCTTGGAAACAGCGGTTGGGGCCTAGCGATCGCCACGCCCATCGCCATCATCGGCACTCTGGTCGTCAACACCCTGTCGAACTTTTATCCACCAGGCGGCAAGAACGTTGGCGAAATTGCCAACACCACCCTGGCGGGCGTACTGATTACTCCGGCCAACTATGCCTTTGCCATTTGGGGGTTAATTTACCTCGGACTGATTGCCTACGGCATTTATCAGCTGGGGGCAAACCAACGCCGAGATCCCATTATCCGACCCGTCAATCGACTGCTGATTACGGCCTGCGTGATTCAAATGGGGTGGATTTTCCTGTTTACGCTGCAGTATTTCACCGGCTCAACCGTGGCCATGCTGGGCATTTTGCTGTCGCTGATGGGGGCGTATGGCGTACTGCGGATGGATCGGATCGATCGCCGTCGCCGCTGGCTGGCGGTCTATCCCATTAGCATTTATTTAGCGTGGATTTCCGTGGCAATGATCATCAATGTGGCTTCAGCGCTTTATGATGCGGGCTGGCGCGGTGGTCTGACCGGCGTCGCGTGGACGGTAATTATGATTTGGGTCAGCGTGGTGATCGCTCTCCTCGTCATCTTTACCCGGCAGGATATTCCCTTTACGCTGGTGTACGTGTGGGCCTATGGGGCGATCGTTGTACGCCATGCCGACACTCCTGCCATCTTGGTCACAGGAATTGCGGCCTCGGCAGTTCTGCTTGTAGTGCTTGCCTTGGTAAGTCTGCGAAAATCGCCGCTCAAAACAGGCTAAGCTGGGCCGCTGGCGGCTCTAGCGTATCCCACGGCAGTGGCGGCAAATCCGGGTAAGCCTCCTTTAAAGTGTCGTAAAAGTAGCGGGCAATGGTGGGCGATCGCGCCTCGTCGGGACAGTGAATAAACAGATAGACGGTTTTGCCCTGCTGCAGCCACTCCACTAATTGCGGCACCCACTTGAGAACGTACGGCTCATTGAAGTTCAAGTCGGGATGGCTAATGTAGCGCACTAGCGTCAAGTCGGCAGTCAGGGTGGGCTGTAGGGGAACCTTGGGTTTGCGCCGCTCTGACTCGAACTGCGGATCGGGCAGACCATCGACTTGGCCGTCATACATCGTGCGCGTGTCTAACAGTACTCTTCCTACGCTTAAGCGGGTCAGCAGCGCGTTTAACTGCTGGGCGCAATCTTGCTCAAACCAGGCCAGATGACGTACTTCCACCGCTATGGGCGCTGCGTCACGGGGCCACTGCGTCAAAAATTGGGTCAAGTCGGCTAGCCGCTGAGGGCTGTAGCTGGGGGGCAGCTGCAAAAACACCGGACCGAGGCGTGGCCCTAACCGCTGCATCGTTGTGAGAAAGGCCAGCGCGTCGGACAAATGAGGCATTAATTCGCCGTCATGGGAATAGCGACGAGGAATTTTGGGGCAAAAGCGGAAGGTCTCTGGCGTTTGCGCGACCCAGCGCTCCACCGTGGCGACATCGGGAATAGAGTAGAACGTGGTGTTGCCCTCGACGGTGGTGAGGCGATCGCCGTACAGCCGCAAGAAATTGCTCGCCCGCGTCCCACTGGGATAAAAGTCACCGACCCAATCTTTAAAGGCCCACACCGCGCAGCCCAAATAGAACATACTGTGCTCCCCTTCAGCCATCCCTTATGAATACCTTACCTTCTGCTTTGTGGGCAGAATAGTGCAGGGGCAGTGACCCTACGGCAGTTTGCAACTTTTAGATTGGCGATTTTGGCTAGGGAGCGTCATCAATTAAAGCCAGAATGCCTGCGGTGTTAGCATTGCCGCGCCCGCTTCTTAAACTTAGCTAGGGGCTGAACCGCTGTCAGCATTAGAGCTTGACCGCTAAATGATGACAGCCCCTTACAGTTCCGTTGGGATTAAAAAAATCGCTGAATGACCGGCAAGTCGACTCCAGCGATTTATCACCTAGGGCTTTGAAACAGTTGCTCAGGAATTGAGACCTTAACGATTCAGACCGGCCAGCGCGGGCTCCTGCTGCAGCTGTACGCTAACGTTGCCGTCATCATCTAGGTCCAACAGCACCGCATCGCCGTCTTGAATCGTGCCTGCCAAGATGGCTTCGGCGAGAGAGTCCTCGACTAGGCGAGCAATTGCTCGACGCATCGGGCGGGCTCCGTAGCGCTGATCGTAGCCTTCATTAATCAGCCGCTCTTCGAAAGCTTTCGACAGAGTGACGGTGATTTCGCGGTCAGCTAAGCGGCTGTTGACTCCCGCCAGCATAAGACTCGCAATTTCGCCTACCTCAGCCTTGGTTAGCTGACGGAAGACAATAATTTCATCAATGCGATTCAGCAATTCCGGACGGAAATATTGCTTCATCTCCTCTTGCACCAGACTGCGAATGTTGTTGTAGCGAGTCGTGGCTTCATCGTTCGCTGGGGCCGCATCGAAGCCAATACCGCTGCCGCCTTTCTCAATCACCCGTGAACCAATGTTCGAGGTCATCACGATCAGCGTATTTTTAAAGCTTACAGAGCGACCTTTGGCATCGGTCAAACGACCATCATCCAGAATTTGCAGCAGAATATTGAAAACGTCGGGGTGCGCTTTCTCCACCTCATCCAACAGAATGACTGTGTAAGGCTTGCGACGGACTGCTTCAGTTAGCTGACCGCCTTCGTCATAACCGACAAATCCTGGCGGCGAGCCAATCAGCTTGGAAACCGTGTAGCTTTCCATGAACTCGGACATATCCAAGCGAATCATGGACTCCTCAGAGCCGAATAGAGCCGCTGCCAGCGCTTTGGTTAATTCTGTCTTACCAACGCCCGTAGGCCCCGAGAAGAACAGGCTAGCAATCGGTCGATCAGGGCTAGAAAGCTTGACTCGAGAGCGGCGAATCGCGCGGG
The DNA here is from genome assembly GCA_039026015.1 of Cyanobacteria bacterium P01_C01_bin.70. Lineage (GTDB taxonomy): Bacteria > Cyanobacteriota > Cyanobacteriia > Phormidesmidales > Phormidesmidaceae > Halomicronema. The sequence goes on from JBCCNE010000139.1 coordinate 3,765, forward strand.
CAGCTGCCACAACGGCTTCGTGCTGGCCAATAACTCGCTCATGCAGAGTGTCTTCCAAATGCAGGATTTGAATGGCCTCCGATTCAGTCATGCGAGTGACCGGCACGCCAGTCCAAGAGGCCACAATTTCGGCAATATCGTCGACGCTCACCACCGGTTGAACCATGGGCGGCGCTTCGGCTGCTTCGGGCTGTGGCCCCTGAATCTCGGCCAGCAGTTCTCGCTTGCGATTGCGCAGCTCCAACGCTTGAGCAAATTCTTGCGAGCGAACGGCCTGATCCAGGTCACGATTAACCTGGCGCAACTCTTGCTTAATCTCAGCCGACGGGTAGTTCACCTGATAACGCAGCTTGATCCGCGACCCGGCCTCATCAATCAGATCGATCGCCTTGTCAGGCAGATGACGATCGCTGATGTAACGATCAGACAGCTCAGCAGCAGCCTTTAGTGACTCATCCGACAGCAGGACGTTGTGGAACTGCTCGTAGCGGCTGCGGATGCCCTGTAAAATCTCAACGGTATCTGGAACCGAAGGCGGCTCGACCATCACCGGCTGAAAGCGTCGTTCGAGGGCCGCATCGCGTTCTATATGCTTGCGATATTCGTCGAGGGTGGTCGCGCCAATACACTGCAGTTCTCCCCGCGCCAGCGCCGGTTTCAACATATTGGCAGCATCCATACCGCCTTCCAGAGAGCCCGCGCCCACCAGAGTATGAATTTCATCGATCACAAGCACGATGTCTTGGTCGCTGCGCACTTCATCCACTAGCTGGGTGAGGCGTTCTTCAAAGTCACCTCGAAAGCGGGTACCAGAGACCAGCATCCCCATATCAATGGCGTAAACTTTCTTGCTTAACAGCGCTTCCGGCACGTCTTGATTCACGATGCGCTGGGCTAGCCCCTCAGCGATCGCGGTTTTGCCCACGCCGGGTTCGCCTACAAGTACGGGATTATTCTTCGTCCGTCGTCCCAAAATCTGAACCACGCGCTCAATCTCCTTAGCACGGCCAATCACGGGATCAAGGAGTCCATCAGCGGCCTTCTGAGTCAGATCAGTGCTGTATTCTTCCAGCACGCTGCTCTTACGACGGCGATCGCTGCGGCGGCGTTCTGGCTGCCCTCCTGCAGGTACAGCGGCAGCTTCTCCCAACTCTTTAATCAAGCGAGTTCTCACTTTGCTCGGAGAAACGCCCAAATTTTCCATCACCCGATAGGCAACGCTTTCTCGATTCTGAGTCAGGCTCAGCAGCAAGTGCTCGGGCTCGATATAGGAAGCGTCAAGCTTGCGAGCCTCTTGAAAAGCACTCTCAAAAACCTGCTTCACCTTGGGAGTAAAGGGCACCTCAGAAGGAGGGTTGCCGCTGCCGCGACCAATGATAGCTTCAACCTCGTTGCGAGCGTCTGACAGGCTAACGCCAAATTCAGTCAAAACCGCCGCCGCTAGGCTGGAATTCTCTCGCAACAGCCCCAAGAGCAACTGCTCGGTGCCGACAAAATTATGTTGCAATCGACGAGCCTCTTCCTGGGCTTTCATGATGACGGCGATTGCGGTGTTGGTAAAGTGCTCAAACATAGCCCCATGATGTATTTATGTGCAAGGAAGCAGGCTTCTTGAAAAATGGCCGCTTTGAAGGGTGACTACAGCCTTGTGGAAACTGCTTCACCTCTGTAAAGAAACTGTACAAAGAAACATTACTAAACGGCAGTAGGGAGAGCCGTATTCGGCCCTTGGAGCCTCTCAAAGCGTTTCAAGATGAGGAAAGTTCGCATATAAAAATTCTGCGAATACTCTCTAGCCAGAATTTACCCTGAGGAGTTATTTACATAATTTAACAAATTATGGTGCAATATACCTGGCTTTTAATTAATAAATATGGATAAAATTCCAACCTGAAAATTCGCTGCTTGAAAGATTTAGGGCTACGAGGTTTAGATGTTCCAGCCGACTCATTGGCTAGTATCACCTTCTCGCAAGATTCCCGTTGTTGTAGAGCCGCGCGGAGAGAAGACTCTAGTATTTACAGAACCTGAATGGGGCAATACTGATACGCCAGCGTTTGAGCTGCATGCCCGCATGGGGATGTATTGTCGGGGGGTGCAAGTTTTGGGCTATGCACTGGAACCGATGCCAATCGCGACTGAGGCCGTAGAGGCATAGCATGGTGCTTGCGACTGAAAGGCACAACGTTATTTACATCTCCAGGCAAGTAGCTGGCAAGGCTTGAATAGTCATGTCATCGCCCTGTTCAAAACTAAGAAACTGATACCCGTGTAGATTGGGCAGGGCCAAGCCAAATCCAGCAGTAGCCAAGACCCTGTTGGATTTGACTATCCTGAATCTCGTCAACAGGCTGCCTTGGCTGTACCAATCAGTCAAAACTCGACTGGGCTTCAATAATGATTGAATAAAAACAGGTAGGATATGGAAACCTTTTGTCTGTTCTGTATATCCAATTACCCAATGTTGACAGCATGAGTGAATACAGCATTTTTACTTCGGAATCAGTGTCAGCAGGTCACCCCGATAAGATGGCAGACCAAATTTCTGACGCGATTTTGGATGCCATTCTTAAAGACGATGCTCATGCTCGCGTGGCCGTTGAAACGCTGGTCAAAACGGGCATGGCAGTGATTGCGGGGGAAGTTCGCACTAGCACCTATGTCGATCTCGAAGACGTGGTACGAAATGTCATCTTAGATATCGGCTACGGTAGCTCTGAAGTGGGCTTTGATGGAGCCTCTTGTGCGGTATTGAATGCGATCGGCAAGCAGTCTTCTGATATCGCGATGGGCGTCGATGAGGCTACCGACAAAGACCTTGGAGCGGGCGACCAGGGCCTGATGTTTGGCTATGCCACCAATGAAACCGACGTGCTGATGCCCGCTCCCATTTACTACGCCCATCGACTGGTGGAGCGTCAGGCTCAACTGCGGCAAAATCAGACGCTGCCTTGGTTGCGCCCCGATGCCAAGAGCCAAGTTACTCTGCGCTATGCCAATGGCAAGCCCGTTGCCGTAGATGCAGTGGTGCTTTCGACCCAGCATGAGCCTGACGTGACCCTAAGCGCCATTCGGGAGGCGGTGATGGAGGAAATCATTAAGCCGGTGCTGCCCCAGGAGTGGTTTCACGTCGAAACGCAGTACCACATCAATCCGACGGGCCAGTTTATTATTGGTGGGCCAGTGGGCGACTGTGGTCTGACCGGACGCAAGATTATCGTGGATACCTATGGGGGCATGGCCCGTCACGGAGGCGGCGCTTTCTCTGGCAAAGATCCGTCTAAAGTCGATCGCTCGGCAGCCTACGCCGGTCGTTACGTTGCCAAAAATATTGTCGCGGCCGGACTGGCTGATCGCTGCGAAATCCAGGTTTCCTATGCGATCGGAGTCTCTGAACCGACCTCGATTTCTATTAACACGTTTGGTACCGGTAAAGTCTCTGATGAGCAGATTATCAAGCTAGTGCGCCAGCACTTTGACCTGCGTCCACAGGGATTAATCGATATGCTAGATCTGCGTCGTCCAATTTATCGTCAGACTGCAGCTTATGGCCACTTTGGTCGCGAACTGCCGGATATGACTTGGGAACGGACCGACAAAGCGGAATTGCTCAAGGCCGCCCTTTAATTTGCACTAGGCATTCACTGGCGAGACTTATGTGCCAGCCCTCTCGCTTTCCCAACTCTTGGGTTGTTGAATCGGATTTAACCCGTAATCTGAGGGCTTGGGGCGATAGTTCAGATGCCATGGCACAGAGCCAAATTAAATCACTGTTATTTACACCACCCAAAGGATTCAATGACTGCACAAGTTCTGAAGCAAGACTACAAGGTTGCCGATATTTCGCTAGCGGAATGGGGTCGCAAAGAAATTGCGATCGCCGAGAGCGAAATGCCAGCCCTGATCAAAATTCGCGAAAAATATCGGGCTAGCCAACCCCTTAAAGGGGCCAAAATTATTGGCTGCATTCACATGACCATTCAAACTGCCGTGCTGATCGAGACTCTACAGGCGTTGGGAGCCGAAGTGCGGTGGTCTTCCTGCAATATCTTCTCTACTCAGGATCATGCAGCGGCGGCAATTGCCGCGGCAGGCACCCCTGTCTTTGCTTGGAAAGGAGAAACCGAAGAAGAATACATGTGGTGTATTGAGCAGACCTGCCGCACCTCTGACGACGACCTGTGGGCCGCCAATATGATTTTGGACGACGGCGGCGATCTCACGGGTCATATCCACGAAAAGTATCCGCAGATGCTAGACCGTATTCACGGCATTACCGAGGAAACCACCACGGGCGTTCATCGGCTGCTGGAAATGCTGGAGCATGGTGACCTTAAAGTTCCCGCCGTCAACGTCAACGACTCTGTGACTAAGGCTAAAAACGACAATAAGTACGGCTGCCGTCACAGCCTGAACGATGCCATCAAACGCGCGACTGATCACCTGCTGTCGGGTAAAAAAGCCCTGGTCATCGGCTATGGTGACGTGGGCAAGGGTTCTGCCGCCTCTTTGCGTCAGGAGGGCATGATCGTCAAGGTAGCGGAATGCGACCCTATCTGCGCGATGCAGGCCTGCATGGACGGCTTTGAAGTCGTTTCTCCCTACATTGGCGGTCAAAACGACGGCACTGAAAGCTGCGTCGATCGCGATCTGTTAGCCAACACCGATCTGTTAGTGACTGCCACTGGCAACGTCAACGTTTGCAATGCCCACATGCTGGCAGCCCTGAAGCGCGGCGCCCTTGTCTGCAACATCGGCCACTTTGACAACGAAATCGACACCGCTTACATGCGACGCACCTGGCGCTGGCAAGAGGTGAAGCCCCAGGTACACCAGGTTTACCGCAGCGACGAGCAGGACGACTTTTTGCTGCTACTGGCGGAAGGCCGCTTAGTGAACCTCGGTAACGCCACGGGCCATCCTTCCCGGATCATGGATGGTTCCTTTGCTAACCAAGTATTGGCGCAGATGTTCCTGTTTGAGCGCAAGTTTGCCGACAAGTCCCCTGAGGAAAAAACCGCAGCCATCACTGTGGAAGTGCTGCCCAAGCACCTGGATGAGGAAGTCGCCCGCTATATGGTGGAAGGCTTTGGTGGAGTGATGACCCAACTCACTGAGCAGCAGGCCAAATACATCAATGTGCCGCTGAACGGCCCCTTTAAGGGTGAGAGCTATAAGTACTAAACTGCACTGGTGCGATCGCGTTTTATGATGAGTGATCTTACTCCATAATTGATCCAGAAATCAAAAGAGCCCGTGCAATTAAGCACGGGCTCTTTTTGGTTGCTAGCCCGCTAGGGGCTGTCATCATTTAAGCTCGACTCCTTATGCTGAAAGCAGTTCAGCCCCCAGCAAGTTCTGCAAAGCGGGCGCGGTAATGCCTATGCCGCAAGCTTTCTGGATTTAACTGATGACGCGCCCTAGCGGTGATCGCAACACCGAACACCCAAAGCGACAGAGGTTGAAGTTGCAAACGCTGTGATTCAAACACTCTCAAATCCACAATCGACAGTCGAGAATCGGTATTAAGCCTGGGAAACACGCTGTTTTTTCAACACTAACAGGCTGCTCCCCAAGAGCACTAGCGCTGCTACGCTAGCTGGCTCAGGCACAGTTTGAATCACCAACTTGGGCGCTAAGCCCTCAGTTGCTCCGACCGGATAAAAGCTGGCATAGGTATTGCGATCGTCTGTGTTGACGTTGCCGAAAATGCCATTTAGAGATAGATCAATCCCAGCGGCTGACGTGCTTGCCAAGTCTCTCAGCAAATCCGTTAAATCCCAGGAATAAATGCCGTCGGCACCGACAGAGGTGGTGGCAAACGCATTGGCGCCATCGACGCCAAAGTCAATGTCACCGACGTTGCCATTGACATCATCAAAGGGAGCAGTGAGGCCATAAACGCTAACGGAGACCAGCCGCTCTGCGGTGGCGGGAATCAACGTTCCGGCTAATTCAGAATCATGCTCTAGAACCAGCTTTGCCTCGATCAAATCGGATTGAATTTTTTCCAAGGGTAGCCCTGTAAAGTCAAACTGCAAGAATGAAATTGTCTCAAATCCCTCAAAACCAATAACGTTAGCTTTATCCGACAACAAACGATTGCCGCTAGTGCCGCTCACAGAGCCGGCAAAAGTAAAATAAGCGTCACTTGCAGGAAC
>JBCCNE010000140.1:0-9914 GCA_039026015.1 Cyanobacteria bacterium P01_C01_bin.70
AGGTGTTAGTCGGAGGGGGCGAGGTGTCAGTAGGAACAACTGGTGGCGTAGACGCTGGGGGAATTGCTTCTGATGGCGTGGTCAATGGCACTGCCGCTGAAGGGTTATTGGGGGCGACTGGTGGCGTGGTCACTGCCGCGGCTGGTGTACCAGGAGCGGTGGCAGCTGCAGGACTGTCTGCAGCTGCCACCGAGACATCTGGACTTGACGCTATGGCCGCTGGTACAGGAATCGTATTTTCGGGAACAGCAACAATTCTGATAGGAGCTGGAGACGTCAAAGTCTGACGAGTTTGCCAAGCCGCCAGCCCCCACCAAACCAAGACTGTGTGAAGTAGAGTAGCTGCGATCGCACTGTTGACCCAAACGAATCGCGGCGTGCGAAACCTATCTAAGCTAATCACCCTGATTCAAATCCTTGCTCTGTATCATCTCCCTTAGAGGGGGTTTGAAAGTTTTCCGGCCGATGTTGGGTCATCTGAATCACCTACAGTGCAGCTGCGGTGGTGTGGTCTTCGACCTTAGCTCAATCGGCTTGTCTGGGCTTTGCGGCCAAGCAACCTTCTTAAAGTGTCCTCTTGAAGCATTTCAGCTAAATTATCTGTTCAACATCTAGAAGGGGCCTTTACCCATTAAAAGCACAGCTCCTGCGATAGCATCCAGCATCCAAATCAAAATGTTGTTTAGATAAAACACTCTAAGCATAGCGCCCAACTTTAACGCTCCATGACGGGTTCCCAAGAGCTAATTTAGAAAAATCTTAAAGAGTCTTCAGATTAAGGCTGGACAGACCTTTGAACGTTCCTCAGCTAAATTGACGAAGAATGTGAAAGCTTCAGCGTCAAGACGTTCACGGCATTTGTAAGTCACCTCTAAAGCTGAATGCTGCACACTTTAATTGGGGTTTGTAAACCGCGCAATTTGGCCAAATAGCTGGCCAGCATGCTGTTTTGAGGCAGGTGTTGGGCTAGCGTCCATGAAATGAGCAGTCCATTAGGTTCAGCTACTTCCTGTAGGCGCGAAGCAATGTTTACACATGGGCCGATCGCGGTGTAGTCAGAGCGTACCTCGCCCCCAAACATGCCCACTACGGCATCGCCCTGGTGAACACCATACCGTACCCGAATCTCAGGAATGTCTTGTTGCTGCCACTTCTGGTTTAGCATATCCAACGTATTGTGCATCTGACGTACAGCCGCGATGGCACGCTGGGCTTGCTCCTCGGGTGGCAAATCTTCTGGTGCTCCAAAGAGAGCCAGCACCCCATCACCCATAAACTTATCGACGGTGCCACCACTGGCAAAAATGGCTTCCGTCATCGCGTTCAAATATTCATTGAGCACCTGAGCGAGCCGTCGGGAACCTAATCGATCCGATAGTGCTGTGAAGCCAACGATATCGCTAAACAGCACTGTAATCAGGCGAGGCTCAGGCTGGAGCGCCAGCTGTAAGTCACCCGCAGCGGCTTTTTTGACCATCGATGCCGGGAGAAACCGCCGCAGCACCGACTCGGTCAGATATTGATTGAGTTCTTTAACTTTCTGTTCATTGGCCTTAAGCGCTAGCAAATTACGCACTTCGGCTAAGAGCTCGCGATCGTTGAATGGCTTGCCCAAATAGGCATCCGCCCCTTGTTCAACGCCTTCGATACGGGTTTCGTCGTCCACTTTAGCGGTCAGCAAAACAACCGGAATGCTGCTGAAGCGCTCGTCTTGGCGAACCCGCTGCAGCAGCTCCAAGCCTGACATCCCCGGCATCATCAGGTCGGTCAAAATAAGATTGGGTGAAAAGGTTTCGAGCATCGCCAAAGCGGCCTCCCCATTATGGGCGGCGCGGACCTGATAATTTTGTCGCTGCAACACATTGGAAATGTAGGCTCGCAGGTCGCTATTATCGTCCACCACCAAAATATGTGGCTCATTGCTCTGACTTTCTAGGGGCTGAGGGCCTGTTCCGGCAACCGATACGCCGACCGATACGCCGGTTGTGGCGACGATATCGGCCAGTTCAATTCTGGCCCGGCTCTTTTCAGTCACAGCGGCCTGGTCAATGATCTGATCGGCTGGTAAGTGCTGATGTCCCGTTGGCAGGGCGATCGCAAAGGTCGTGCCCTGTCCGTAAGTCGAGGTCACATGAATATCACCGTGATGCAGTTTCACTAGCTCTTTGACCAGCGATAGACCGAGACCCGTACCTTCGTAGCGGCGGTTAGTGGAGCCATCGGCTTGACGAAATCGCTCAAACAAGTGAGGCAGCTGGTCTTCTCGGATGCCGATGCCGGTGTCCGTTACTTTGATAACGCAGTGGTTGTCTGCTGGCTCGAGCGCCACGGTGATATTGCCCCCCTCAGGGGTAAATTTCACCGCGTTGGACAGCAGGTTATACAGTACTTTGTCGAACTTTTCCAAGTCGAGAAACATGGTTGGACAGGGCTGTAGCTTGGTCACCAAACTAACGCCCTGCCGTTCGCAATAGGGCTGAAATGCCGTCACCACATCTTTTACAAAAGCGTCGATGCTGACTGGACGGAAGGCCGGCTGCATTCGACCGGCATCGAGTCGCTGTAGGTCAAGCAACTGATTGACCAGTCGCAGCAGGCGTCGAGCATTGCGCAACGCCACTGTGGACGCCTCATAATCTAGCCCTTGCCCTTGGTCAACCGCTGCTTCTAAGGGGCCCAGCGTCAGCGTCAGCGGTGTGCGAAACTCGTGGGAAATATTCTGAAAGAACTCGGTTTTTTGCCGATCAAGCGCCATTAACTGCTCGGTCTGCTGCCGCGTCTTTTGATACAAACGGGATTGCTGCACGGCGATCGCCGCCTGTATCGCAACCGACTGGGCCAGTTCTACTTCCCCGGGTAGCCAGGTGTGCGGCTGATAGATATGGCGTAGGGAAATGCTGCCAATAATTTGGCCTTCAGTGATTAACGGCACGACTAATAGCGATCGCGCGCCCGAACGCAGAGGCTGATCCTGTACGCGCCATTCTGGATGCTCGCCTAGATCATTGATTTGAATTGGTTGTTTGGTTTCCAGCAGCTCCTGCAGCACGGGATTGCTGCTAATTGGCGCTTGTGATCGTGGTAAATCGTCAGCTGGGGCCAACGCCTCAGGGGTTTGAGTAGTAACCGATTGTGCTTCATACAGCCCAACACACTGCATATAGTCATCGGCGGCCGTCCACAGCGACAGCACACAGCTATCCACCGCTAGGACTTGACCGAGTTCGCGGGTAATAGCGGCAAAAATCGCCTGCGGCTCTAAGCTAGAGCGAATTGCTTGAGTTACCGCATTCAGCAACTGCTCACGGCGAGCCAAGGCTTGTACCTGTTCATAGGTGATGGCTTGTGACAGGGCTAGAGCCGCTTGATCGGCCACGGTCGAGAGCAATTGCTGGTCACCATCAAGCCATATATGCGCTTCCCCGCAGCGGTGCAGGGCAAGCACGGCTAGAGGCTGCTGCTTGCTAATGAGCGGCACTAATAGAACGGATTGAATATTTAAAGACTGTAGGTTAGTCAGCCCAGCAGGCAGCTCAGAGGTGGAGGTATCACCCTCATCTGCCAGACTCAAGATGGTCATCCTATCGACTTCCCAAGCCAGTGGTTGCGGTCCCTGCAGCAGTTCGGCCACAGGGGTGACTAAATCCGGAGTCGTATAGATCGTGCGGGTCACTGCATCCTTCGTCTCTCCCAAGGGTTGCAAGACACAAATGTGTGCCCCCATATGCTCCCCCACCGTTTCGACGACAGTCTGCATCATGGCCTGAGCCGTATCCGCACTGCGAATGGTGTTGGTCATCGCGTTGAGCAACGTCTTTTGCTGCAGCACCCGCTGCAGTTCTTCGGTGCGCGATCGTAAGATTTGATGAGCATCCAACGCTTGCGCCACGACCATCTTGAGGTCGGTCGCTTCCCAGGGCTTAGTGACGTATTTGAAGACTTTACCTTGGTTGATAGCTCCTACTAGGTCTTCCACATCGGTGTAGCCGGTCAAGATAATCCGCATGATGTTGGGATATTCCACCGCCGTTTGCCGCAGAAATTCGGTCCCACTCATGCCGGGCATGCGCTGATCAGAAATAATCACGGCCACATCTGGGTGTCTGGTCAAAAGATCCAGCGCTGCATGACCGCTCTCGGCTCTCAGTACCCTGAACTGCCGATAAAAGGTGCGATATAGCAGATCAAGATTGTCTGGTTCATCATCAACGACCAGGAGCTTGGGCTTATTGGCTGATTCTTGGCGCGACTTAATAGACAACCCTAGATACCCGATACGAAATACGTGACTGTTTGCAATAGACGGCGACCCAGATACAGAGCGCGAGATGATGGCTAGTTAGTTTGGCATAGCAGCTGACAACCTTTAGTTTGCCCCAGACTGAGGCTGGAAACGGTTAGACTCAGTCAGCGCTACAAAATAATTGATACTCGAAGGCGGGCAGTTGAAGCTCAAATTTCTGAGCGCAGATAGCTTTTTCCATCGTTTTTATTGCCATTTCATAATGGCGTGGGGGTGATTGAAACCGAACGGTGGTTGCGGCATCGCCTGAGCGTGAACTCAATGCCAGGCCGAAGCCGGAGCCAGTGGGGATAAGCTGCCTGCTCTGATCGCCCAGAGCAGCGTCCTTAATCGTAAACCTCGCAGCCCTTGCAGCCTAATGGACTTTACAAAGTCAAAATGCGCCTCCAGGATGCCTGTAATGGCTGTGTTTCCTAAATTAGCGATTTTGACAAACAAAACATTAGGATATGAGGGTTAAGAGGATATTGGGGGTAGGTTTGTGTGCAGGGGGCTCGCACTATCAAAGAGTGCCCATTCCGGATACGACAAGCACATTATTTACTCACTCCACCAGAGCGTCTAGTGTCTCGATCTGCTCAATTTGAACCAGTTCCTTGCCATGTACGGCCCGCTGTGGCGGCTGATTTGTTAGCTGTCGCTGAGGTGCTGGTCAGCAGCTTTTATCCGCCTTTGGGATGGCAGCGTTGGCTGCATCCGTTATTTCGATTCAGCATTTATGAAGACTTAAAGCAGCGGGGGCGCGCTGGTCACGAGTACTATTGCTGTCTGGCAGCGATCGCACCGGGCCGCCATGACCATCAGCCTGCGGTTGTCGGCACGGTCGAAATTACCCAGCGCCCCCCTAACCTTTGGACTTTTCAGCGATCGCGTCAGATATATCTGTCTAACTTGGCGGTCAAGGCCAGTCATCGGCGTCAAGGGGTGGCCCGGCGACTCCTGCAGGCGGCTGAGAAGCAAGCTCTGAGTTGGGGCTTTCAAGAACTGTCGCTGCACGTCATGACCGACAACACCCGTGCCCGTCAGCTTTACCAAAAGCTAGGCTATCAGCTGCAGCGGGTAGAGCCTACCTTCCTTTCTATCCTGAATCTGCAGCCAGCGCGGCTTCGGCTGTACAAAGGTCTGACGTCTCCAGCTCAGCCGTCACGCTGTCGATATCCAGAACCGCCACCCCGCGACTCAACACCGCCACCGCGATTGCTAGACAGCTAGCGATCGCCTTTGAAGCTCTGACTCAACATTGCTAAGACCGGGATGCTCCTGTGATAGCAAACATGTCTGTGCCCAGCGTTCTTGAAGCTGGTGATGATAAGACATATTCTGAAGTCCTTGTCCTCAGGTAGAACAGCGTGCCTCTCCAGGTAAGGAAATGCTGTGGCTTTCGGACAAGTCAGACTCGAGTTCGCTAGAGTCATTGGGAAAGTTTTTCAAAGAATGCCCTATGAAAATGTTGCAGTTCAAAAACGGTGATGCAATGCCTGCTTTCGGCTTGGGCACCTGGAAATCGGCTCCTGGAGAGGTGTACGAAGCTGTTAAAACCGCCATCAATCTGGGCTATCGCCATATTGATTGTGCCCTGATCTACGGCAACGAGGCGGAAATTGGCCAGGCACTATCGGAATGTTTTGCCACAGGCGTGGTCACCCGCGAAGAAATGTGGATTACTTCTAAGCTCTGGAATGACTCCCATGCCCCAGAGGATGTCAAGCCGGGACTCGCTAAAACCTTAGCTGACTTACAGCTCGATTATCTCGATTTGTATCTCATGCACTGGCCCGTGGTGATCAAAAAAGGACAGGGGTTTCCCTTAAATAAAGACAAGCTGCTCTCCTTGAATGAATTACCGATTGCCACCACTTGGCAGGCTATGGAAGCTCTCGCCAAGGCCGGTATGACGCGGCATATCGGCGTCTCTAACTTCAGCATTGCCAAGCTAAAGTCGCTGCTAGAAACCGCAGAAATCCCCCCTGCAATGAACCAAGTAGAATTGCACCCATATCTGCAACAGAGCAAGTTGCTGGCATTTGGCCAGGCCAACAACATTTTTCACACTGCTTATTCGCCCTTAGGCTCGTCAGACCGCCCCGCCTCTCTGAAAGCAGAGAATGAGCCAATTTTGCTAGAAGATCCGGCGCTCGCCGACATCGCCACTCAGCACAATGCAACGCCTGCTCAAGTCCTTATTAGCTGGGCCATCCATCGCGGCACATCAGTGATTCCCAAATCGGTGAACCCAGAGCGGATTCAACAGAATTTGGCGGCGGCTGACATCACGCTCACGGACGAAGACATGGCGGCGATCGCTGCCCTGGACCGGCACCGTCGCTACGTTGATGGTGCCATCTGGGTCGTTGAAGGAGGACCTTACACACTGGCTAATTTGTGGGACGAGTGATTTGTATCCAATCGCTTTCAGCACCACAGAGCATTTTCAGTTGTGGCACATCGAAGCTAGAGATGAGATGTCAGCGATGGTTCATATTCGTCTACAGAACTGCAGCGACGGCCTCGGCAACGCCTTGCAGGTGGCGGCGATCTTGGGGCCGAACCCACTGACCCAGTTGCTCCTCAATTGATGATACGGTTCAGGAGTCTCCATGCAGATGCCCTGAAAGTTGGGACCTTGAGCATCTCATGGAGCCTACTTCTCCACCCCTATCTCAGCTGAGACTCACTAGTTTTCAGTGCTTTCAGGACTTTTCTGCACCACTAAGGGCTCGCCCTTACCCGCCATCTTCTCCGCTCCCAATTCACTCTTCCCAATCACTCTCTGACCCCATCAACTTTCCCTTCCTGCCGTAGTGCAAGCTACGACTCGGGAGACCGCATACCCGTATAAAAAAAGAGCGTTTCCCTAGCCAAACTTGCTATGACGGTTTCTCTACCCCAGCCTCAACAGTTGCCCAAAATTGATCCGGTCACCGCCCAAGTTGTGGCCGGTGCCCTTAACGGCATTGCGCTAGAAATGGGCCACAAGCTAGCGCGCATGTCCTACTCCAGCATCATCCGCGAGTCCGAAGACTTTGGGGCGGCAATTCTAGATGCCGACTGTCAGCAACTGGCAGAATGCGCCTACAGCACGCCCTTGCAACTCGGGCCGATTCCGGGCTACATGCGCGGCGTCCTCAAGGCAATGGCAGAAGATGGGGAAGAGTTTTATCCCGGTGATGTGATTCTCCACAATCATCCCTACTACGGTGCCTCTCATGGGCCTGACATTGGCATTGGCATCCCCATTTTTAAGGGCGACAACCTGATCGGCTACTCCTTCACTACAGCCCATCATCTCGATATTGGCTCCTCTTCACCAGGAAGCTGCGGCATCGTGGATGCGGTAGACGCCTTTGCCGAGGGCCTGCAATTTAAAGCCGTCAAGCTCTACGAAAAAGGAGTGCAAAATCGTCAAGTGTGGCGCATGCTGCGGCAAAACATTCGCAGTGCCAACGTGGTGGTGGGCGATATCGAAGCACAGGTGGCGGCCTGTCGCGTGGGGGAACAGCGCTTTCTAGAACTGGTGGAACAGTACAGCTTGGAGACCGTGCTAGCGGCCAGTGAAGAGCTGATGCACTATTCCGAACGAATGATGCGGCAGGCGATCGAGCGCTTGCCGGATGGAATATACGCTGCCGAAGGCTTCATTGATGGCTTCCTCGACGATCCTGACCCGGGCAAAAAAGACTTGAAGATTGCCGTTACGGTCACCATCGACGGTAGCGATATGACCATTGACCTGACGGGGACAGCGCCGCAGGTAGACGATCGCCCCATCAATATGCCCTTCATCGGTACGGTAGACATCGCGATTTTCGTGACGCTGCGATCGGTCTTGCTTGACACGGCCTTGATGGAGTACGTACCGCAAAATTCTGGCCTCACCCGCCCCGTTCACATCGTTGCGCCCAAGGGCTGTTTGGCCAACCCGATTTATCCGGCTCCGGTCATTGCTCGCTGCTGCCCTGGCAACATCGTGGCCGACACGCTGATGAAAGCCCTGACCCAAGTGGCTCCCCAAAACGTGAGCGGCGGCATTGGCAACATCAAAGTCACTTCCTACAGCGGCGCGCTAGATGAGGACTACTGGGTTTATATGGACATTACCGAGGGCAGCTACGGGGGCCGTTATGGTAAAGACGGCATGGATGGGGTCGATACCCTCTACGCCAATACTCGCAACAATCCCATTGAAGATATTGAGGCCCACCTGCCTCTCAGGGTCACCCGCTACGAACTGATTGAAGACGCCAGCGGGGCGGGTAAGTATCGGGGCGGCCTGGGCTCCATCCGTGATATTCAGTTCCTCGCACCGGGGCAGATGTCATTGGAAGGGGAAGGCAACAAGTACGCTCCCTGGGGGATTTTTGACGGCAAAGACGGGACTCCCGGTGCCGTGCAAGTGTTCAATCCCTATCACGAGACGGAGGAAGATTTACCCTCCAAATTTCCCTGTCGCAAGACCCGGTTGGGCGACACGCTGCGCACGGTGAGCCCGTGCGGGGGCGGTTACGGTCATCCTCTGGAACGTGATCCGGCGTTAGTCTTGGAGGATGTGCTGGATGAATTTGTCAGCATTGAGTCGGCGCGACGGGATTATGGCGTGGTAATTGACGCGACCACTATGACAATTGACGAGACTGCCACGATCGCCCTCCGCCAAGCGATGGGACGAGCATAATGACACCGCCCTCCTGCCGGATCAAGGTCATCAACGGCAACACCTGTGAGCCGATGACCCAGAATATTGATGCCTCAGCGCAAGCTGCGAAGTTCCCGCATACGGAAATCATCACTGTCACGCCCAACGTGGGACCGATTTCGATTGAGGGCTTTTACGACGAGTATTTAGCGATTCCCGGTATCTTGGAACAGATCATCTTGGATCCGGACTCGGACGCCTTTATCTTGGCGTGCTGGGGGGATCCGGGCATTGAGGCCGCGCGGGAAATCACCGCCAAACCCGTTGTCGGTATTGCCGAAGCCAGTCTGTATGTGGCGAATATGCTGGCCGCTAAGTGGAGTGTGGTCACGACGCTCCACCGGGCCCGAGGCATGGTGGAAAAGACGGTGCATAAAACGGGCATGACCGATCGCTGTGCCTCCGTGCGGACAACCTCGCTCTCGGTGCTGGATACGGAAAGCGATCGCGCCCACACGGTCGAAGTACTGGCCGCCGCTAGCCAACTCGCCATTGAGCAAGATGGTGCGGAAGCCATCTGTTTGGGCTGTGCAGGCATGAGCGGTTTAGAGAAGCAACTGGAAGAACGGCTCGGGGTGCCCGTAATCGATTCGGTGGCGGCGGCAGTGAAGATGGCAGAGTCACTCGTCAGTTTGGGTAAGCTCACCAGCAAGCAACTCACCTATCGAACTCCAGAGGAAAAACTGATCCGGGGCTATGGTGAGCACTTCCAAGCTGAGAACCTGCCCTAAGTCCGTCTTCGGCAATTTCGTGACAATTATCTGGTCAAGGGGTGACCCTAGGGCGTGTCATCAAATAGGTTCCTCGGTATCTTACAATCTAGCCTTTGAGCCAATCGAGTGATTTACAGGAGTGCTAAGATGTCGCGCCGCTATGCTCTTCGCGATGACCAATGGGAACGCCTCCAAGATTTGTTGC
>JBCCNE010000141.1:0-9904 GCA_039026015.1 Cyanobacteria bacterium P01_C01_bin.70
ACATCTGCATCGCGATCGTGCGACTGTTAGCTTGAATAGCTCTGGCGACAGTCTGCACCGCCGCGGTTATCGGTCGGCCGTGGGCAAAGCCCCGCTTAAAGAATCTTTGGCGGCGGCCTTGCTCTATCTATCGGAATGGCAGACAGGTCAAGCCTTCTGCGATCCGCTCTGTGGTTCGGGGACGCTGCCGCTGGAAGCAGCCCTGATGGGGCTGAATCGTGCTCCGGGACTATTTCGTAATCGCTTCGGCTTTGAGACTTGGCCCAATTTTGATGCCCAGCTATGGCAGCATCTGCGGCGGCAGGCCCAAGACGCCCAAAAGGAGAGTCTAGCAGCTCCTATTGTGGGCTGCGATCGCGATCGGGCAGTCATTATTCAAGCCCGTACGAACGCTAAAAATTGCCACATTGCCGGACAGATTGCTCTGCACCACCAAGCCCTAGCCCAGGTTGAAGCGCCTGCCGATAGCGGGATTCTTCTATGCAACCCACCCTATGGTGAGCGCCTGGGTCGAGACGAAGACCTGGGCGCATTTTACAAACTGCTGGGAGACGTGCTGAAACAACGATTCAAAGGCTGGACGGCATTTATCTTGAGCGGGAACAAATCCTTAGCAAAGTCCATTGGCCTCAAATCTTCCCAGCGTATTCCTATACTTAACGGCAATTTGCCCTGCCAACTGATGAAATACGAACTGTACTAACATTAATTCTGTGTGATGGTCCGATGGCTCGAAAATCCGTCGCCGTCATCACCGATGGTCGTTGTACTCAAGGGCAATAAAACTGTTTCATGTGCTGGGTCAGTTGCTCAAACCCAACTATTCGCTGCCAGTCTGACAATAGCTGAAGGGCGGCTTAGGCCAGTGAAGCCAAGCTCTGCTCAACTGGTTAAGCGCCAATGGTTCAATTAAGGCGGCCAACCACGAATGAGCGATCGCAACTCCCCAGGGCGCACTGTCAACTAATGATAGAAACCCAGTGGTATGGGCAACGTGCCCGTTTCAACTGCCTAAGCTAAGGGCTAACCCCCACGGCTGCCGGGGCCTTGGATAGCCTCATGGTGGCAGCCTCGGGAGGAGATATCGTTTTTCCCCTACAGATGTTGCTGTAAAGCTTGCTTTTCTAAATAGTGCTGATGGTCTTCTGAGGCCAGCCAGTAGGTGCTTGCAGACTTGATTTGGGTGACAATCGCCCGGTCATATTTGCCCGAGCGCATCAACTCGGCTTTGGAGCGCTCAGCGATTACCTGCTGTTCTGGCGTGTGGTAAAAAATCACAGAGCGATATTGCTCGCCACGATCAGCACCCTGGCGGTTTAGACTAGTGGGATCATGGCACTGCCAAAAAGCCCTCAACAGCGTTTCGTAGCTAATTTGCTCAGAATTGTATTGCACTTGGGCCACTTCAGCATGGCCGGTGATGCGCGACAGTACATCCAGATAGCAAGGATTTTCAAAATGCCCTCCCATGTATCCCACAGACGTATCAATAACGCCCGATAGCTGCCGGAAA
Source organism: Cyanobacteria bacterium P01_C01_bin.70 (assembly GCA_039026015.1). Taxonomy (GTDB): domain Bacteria; phylum Cyanobacteriota; class Cyanobacteriia; order Phormidesmidales; family Phormidesmidaceae; genus Halomicronema. The sequence goes on from JBCCNE010000141.1 coordinate 1,514, forward strand.
GTAGCCTCGGTGCCCCAAAAGCAGCCGGCCCCAAAAGTCGCGAGTAAAGTTGGAGACACGATTAGTCAATCAATGCGATAGCTGTCTTCATTGTGACGCAAACGGTAGCGCAAACCTTGCTACCCTAACCCCAGAAATTGTTTCTACAGGACTCACACAAAGCTTTCGGCTAGGCCGTGGCAGAATTTGCCAGAAAAAATCGGCTGATAGACCGGTCAGCAGCGCCCTTCTACTCCCTAGAAAACAGGCCCCACAGAAAATGATATTGGCTTTACCGCAACCATATCTTTTGGGAGAGTTGTCGTTGCGATTACGAAATTAGTTCATCACACTTGGAAGTGGGCATTATGAAACTGTCCTGCGAGGCAAAAGTCATGTCACGGTCACTAGAATCTTGGGCTCAACGTCAGCGAGGGCGCTACCTACTGCGGCGGAGCCTAAATTTGGCGCAGCAAGGCAACCATAGCGCAGCGATTCAGTCTTTAACGGCGGCCCTTGACTGTCACCCTCAAACCGCGATGATTTTGGTGCAGCGGGGGCTCATTTATCTGCAGCAAGAAGATTGGGCAGCAGCCCTCGCCGACCTTGATCAAGCGATCTCGCTCGACCCTGACAATGCCTCAGCCTATGGACATCGAGGACTCGTGCGCTATGGGCTGAATGATGAGCCTGGAGCACTGGCCGATTGGGCGCAAGCGTTAAGCTTGAATCCTGGAGAGGCGATTGTGCGCTACAACCGAGGGCTAGTATTTGCCCAGCAGGGTGACTACAAAGCTGCGCTTGTTGATTTCGACATAGCGATCGACAACAACCCTTTACTAGCAGAAGCTTACCTGCACCGAGGCAAAATTAAGCAAGCACTAGGCGACGCTGTCGGTGCCGTCAAAGATTGGGAAATTGCATTATGTAATGATTTGCGCCTGAACGAAGCCCATCAGCTCTTGGCGCAAACTCAGGCAAACTGCGAAAATCTTAGTCTGCAAGATCAGCTTCAAGATTTGCTGCCCGAGGGAATTCATGTCACATCTGAACATCGGGGAACGCTGCTGACTCTGATGCTACATCGCCCGGTGGGAACTCCAGTTAATTATTTCAAGCTGCCAAATGCCCTCCGCGATCGCCTGGTCGAGCTGCAACTACCTGAGGTGCGTCGCTTTCGACTGTTGGCCAAAGCCGGAGATTCCTCCCTCTCAGAGTGGGATCAAACCTACGGTATCTATGACAAAGCGCCTTGTCCACCGGCACGCTGGCGTGATGCTGTGGCTACGACGCTGTTACTGTTTCCACCGCTGGGCATTTTAGCCTTAGTATTGGCCTCGCAAGTGGGGCCTGCCTATCGCCGGGGAGACTATCCAATCGCGGCACGAGCCTCACAGGCAGTCCGCAAACTCTGCCTTAGCAGCGGGGCCATTATGGGCATCATGCTGTTTGGAGTCGCCAGCTATGGTGTCTACACCTACGTGGATGGTGAATATCCCAACCCTGCAGCCAAAACCGCTATGGTCGATCGCCCCGAAACATCTGAGCAAGAGCGACTCTAGTTCCCGCTATTAGTCAGCCTAATCAGGTGTCAAAGCTTGATGCAAGCCTGATATCAACTCTAGATTTTGGGTTGCCGCTTTCGGGCGGACAAAACTCAGGCTGCAGGGCGCGTAGCTCATGCGTTAGTGTCTCTGCTTTACAGACTGAGTACACGATGGGCATCAGCCCCCTTTTTGTCGTCTAAGAATGAAGACGAAGCGTAGTTTTTTTGGGCGGTAAGTTAAATCTACAGCTCTCTAGAAAAGAAAGCTGTAGATGAACTCATAACACCAGCAGTGCCTTATTCCCAACCGGCTCGATCCATTAGCTGCACAGCTTCGTCAGCGTTGCTACCGTAGGCTTCTACATTCACTTCGTCTTCTTTGAAATCGCCGAAACTCGCGAGTACCGGATCGATTTCGGTTCCTTCTACAACTGGATACTCATTGTTACCCTCGGCAAAAAATGCCTGTGCTGTCGGAGTCGATAGGTATTCGAGAAAGGCGATCGCCCCTTCCGGATTGGGAGCCGTGTTCAAAGCTCCAGCCCCACTAATGTTGACATGGGTGCCGCGACCCGATTGATTAGGGAAAAACACCCCAACTTTTTCGAAGATAGCTTGGTTCTGTGGGTCATCGGACTTGCCTAGTCGCGCCAGATAGTAGCTGTTAGCGATCGCCAAGTCCCCTAGACCAGCTGCCACGGCTTTGATTTGTGAGGTGTCATTGCCTTCCGGATCGCGGGCAAAGTTACTGACCATACCCTCAGCCCATGCTTCAGTGGCTTCCATACCATTGGTTTCAATCATCCCGGCTACCAGCGACTGGTTATAAATGTTGCTAGAAGAGCGAACCAATATCCGTCCATTCCATTTGGAGTCGGTCAGCGCTTCATAGGTCGAGAGTTCTGCCGGGTTAACTCGCTCACGGTTGTACATAATGACGCGCGCCCGCTTTGAATAACCAAACCATAGCCCGTCGGGGTGACGCAGATTCACCGGAATGCGTTCCTCTAGAGTAGATGAGCTAACAGGTGCAAAAATCCCCGCCTCAGTGGCCCGCCACAAACGCCCGGCATCTACTGTCATAAAGACGTCAGCGGGACTGTTTGCTCCCTCACTCAAGATCCGCTCGAGAAGTTCATCAGCGCTACCCTCAATTAGGTTGACGCGAATTCCACTCTGCTCAGTAAAGCCTTCATACAGGGCGTCGTCGGTGTTGTAGTGTCGAGACGAATAAAGGTTAATCTCGCCTGTTTGAGCGGCTGCTCGCCGGGGACGATTGAGTTGGGCAGCGGTCAGGGCAATCGTAGCCCCTCCAGCGACCAAAAATGAACGGCGCGTAAACTTGTGCATAATTTCTAACTAACCCCCTTGCGAACAACTGCGGTAATAAAGGTTAACAAATATACTATCACTGCTCCGTAAGGGCCTTCAACTGGCATCGCTGCAACCGCCCCGACAAAGCCTTCTGGAGCTTTCCAAAAGCTCGTCAGTGTTAATATGTCCAACCAGTCTCTAGCTGTTGATGCCTCGGCCAAGGTTCCCAAGCCTATCTCAATAGCCGCTGCGCTATCGTCTGGCAATCGGCAAATCTAAGCTCTTCAATTTGGAGAACACTCTGCTTGTCTAAACAATCAATCTCATGATTGACTCTGCGGTTATTGTCCAGGCAATCATTCTGGAAAAAAATCTGCATTTTCTGAAACAGCTATGGGTTCAGCCTTTCGACGGATTTTCGATACTGAAAGATTAGAAATTGTTATACGTATGACCCTCTCAAAAGCTATATTGAGATAAAGAAATTTAGTAATCAACAAGGCAAGCACGGACGATTATGGTGACTAGCCCCGCCCAAGTAAGCGTCTCGGCTGGGGTCTGGCGGAGAGATGCTCTAAAGCTACGAAAAATATTTGAGGCAGTTGATGAAACTAGCTGTCCCGGAGTGCTCAACTTTCACATGCACACCCACCATTCGGATGGGCAGCTTTCGGCCGAGGAACTAGTCGAACAAGCTATTCGGCTCGGACTAAAAGAGTTTGCCATCACTGATCATCACACCGTAAGTGGCTTTCGCAAAGCTGAGCACTATTTGGAAGATTGGCAATGGAAACATCCTGCTTCCACTCGGCGGGGACGACGACGATTACCACGCCTCTGGACGGGTGTAGAAATTACATCGCTGTTAGCCGATACGGACGTTCATATTTTGGGCTATGCCTTTCAGCCTGATCACGTTGCCATGCAACCCTACCTTAACCATCATGCGCCCCGGGGCCAGGAACGCCTGGCTAACAATGTGATTGCCGCTATTCACGCCGCTGGAGGCATGGCAGTGCTGGCTCATCCCTGTCGCTATCGGCGCTCAGCAGAGGAGTTGGCAGCCGCTGCGGCTGAATGCGGAATTGACGGCATCGAAGCCTACTACGCATATGACAATCGCCAGGAATGGCGACCCTGCCCCAAGCGAACGCCGGGAGTGCTGCAGTTGGCGAAAGAATTTGGCCTGCTTACAACCTGCGGCACCGACACCCATGGCAAATCGCTGACCCGCCGCATTTGATTCAAAATTTGAGCCAGCATTAATTGCGGGAGCGATCGCTCACAGTTTGCCGCGCTTCGATTACCGTCAGTAATTGATTGCGGGAACTCTGAATCTGGAGTCGCCAACTGGACTCAAGAACACGCTAATGCCCAGCATCGGGAATCGCAGCCATGCCCTGGAAACGCCGTAGCTTATTAGGACTTTTGGGAGGGAGCACGCTGGCGATCGCCCTTACCGCTTTTCGCCGCCGCGCCACTTCACAATCCGAAACAATGCCCGCAGACATCCCGTCCGACGACATGCCGCCAGAGTCGCCCGTCACCCTCTTAGACTCAGATGGCAACCCCATCGAGGTGACGCTAGAGCGGTACTCGACACCCGAAATTCCCTTCGTGATTTACTATCCGGAAGGCATGACTGTCCGAGATACACGGTCGCATCCTTTTATTCAGCTGCCTCAAGATTTTGTTCTTCCCTTCGAAGGGGAAGGACCTCGTAATCAACAAGAAGTGGATGCCTTCATTGAAGCAGTCCAAAATTACGAGGGAGATTTTTTCCGTCAAAATGCGGGACCTGAGTTTATAGAAGCTAGCTTTATTGATATTCCCAGAGATAGAACGAGTCCACAAACCAAAGGCATCATAAATTTCTCATTTCCAAGCGAGCTTATGCCCATCGCTGAACTCAAAAAGCCCCTTTCAGATGGCAGCCCAGCACTTCAGAGAATGACCCACGGATATCCGCACTCAGTTATTCTTAGCGAACAAATCGAACCAGAGCAAATTCCCTATGCATGGGCAAGAGAACTCTACGTTGTCAGAAGCGACATAATCGATGAAGAAAACTACTTTCCTGGCCTGGTTAGGCAAGCTCAATACTTTTTGGGAGAGGTAGATGGCTCTGCTTTTGTAGTGTCTGTTGCCGTCGCTGGCTTAGATGACTCAGTTTCGGCTGATGCCTACCACAATTACTACCTATCGAAGCAAGTTGGGAACGCTTTTTCCCGACAGCTAATTCGATTCTTTCAAACGTTCGTAAACCCTTTGCATAACGTGGCTCAGACTTTGTTTTCACATACCAATTTGCTAACGCTGCTGCAACTGGCCAGTCCGGCGTTGCCGGTAGGGGCCTACAGCTACTCCGAGGGCATTGAGACACTGGCGACGAATGGTACGATCGCATCGGCTCCTGATCTCCTGCACTGGCTCTCACAAGAGCTGACGTGGGGAGCCGTTCGAGTGGAAACAGCGATCGCCGGTTGGGTCCACACCGCCGCCCATCAGCAGAATTTTGAGCCAATCGAGCATTGGAATCAGTGGCTGTCGGCCTTGCGCGAAACTGAGGAAATGCGATTGCAGAGCTGGCAGATGGGGCGATCGCTGCTGCGTCTGTTTACTGACTTAGAGCCAGAATTGGCCGAGCAGCTCCCCAAAACCTTACATACTGCCAACTGCAATTTTGCGATCGCCTACGCTTTGGTTGCTCAAGCCTGGAACATTCCTTGGGAGGATGCGGCGATCGCCTACCTTCACAGTTGGGCCGCTAACCTCGTCAGCGCCGCCGTTCGGGCTGTTCCCCTCGGCCAAACTGATGGGCAGCGAGTGCTGCGCCAGCTAGCCGAACCGATCCAGCAGAGCTGCACCAGCATTCAAGCCATGACTGAAACAGATTTGGGAGCCTGCAGTTGGGGTACGGCGTTGGCAAGCATGCAGCACGAAACTCAGTACAGTCGATTGTTTCGCAGTTAGAGGGTGATTATAACCGTTATCTTCGTCCTGGTTGAGGCTTGGCATCAAGCACACACTGCACCGTATCCATCTTGTCGCCCCCGCATCCCAGCTCAATTCAGCGATAAAAAAGCAGAGTGAATGTACTCATTCAGTTTCTTGCAGTTCAGGCAGCTTTTAGTTGCTGTTATTGAGTTCGTTGAGAATGCTCTCTAGCTCTTGTTGAGCGCGACCGTAGGCTTCCCAATTACCGTCTTGTAGGGCTTGCCGTCCAGCCTCATAGGCGTTGAGAGCAGCTTGAATGCGATTGCTTTGGTCAGCAGCAATGGTCGGGGCGCTGGCGGACTCCTCAGGCGCTGCCGCCGCCGCGTCAGCCACGGGGGCAGTGCTTTCACCAAAGATCGCAGTCAGCGACTCATCCAGAGTTTCGCGCATGGCAATCGTGTCGTCATAGGCCACAATCACTCGACGTAACTCCGGTAGTTCGCTTTGTTCCGCACTGAGATAAATCGGCTGAATGTATAAGAGGGACTGCTCAATGGGGATTACCAGCAAGTCCCCTCGAATCACCTGAGAGCCCTGTTGTCCCCACAGGGTCAACTGCTGGGAAATTTCAGGAGTTTGGTCAATGCGGGCATCGATTTGGCTAGGGCCAAAGACCAACTGCTGTTTGGGAAATTCGTATAACAGCAGCTTGCCGTAATTTTCGCCGTCAGAGCGTCCCGCCATCCAAGCCGCCATATTGTTCCGGTTGTTGGGGGTAAAGGGCAAAATTTGGATGAATTCTTCAGATGTTTCTCCCGACAGCTTCATAATCACGTAGTATGACTCCATCGGAGCAGCATTCTCACTGTTGCCTTTTTCAGGAAAGCGCCACAGATCTTCGCGGTTGTAAAACACCTCGGGATCAGCCATGTGGTATGTGCGATACATTTGGGCCTGCATGGTGAACAGATCTTGGGGATAGCGAAAATGCTTCCGTACCGCCTGCGGAGTTGTGTCTGCTGATTTAAATAAGTTGGGAAAGATCTGGCGATAGGTTTTGAGAACCGGATCGCTTTCGTCCACCACGAAATATTCCAGTGTGCCATCGTAGGCATCGACAACCACTTTTGCCGCGTCGCGCACGTAGTTGCTGCCTTGGGCGGCGAGGGTATCGATGGTGCGATTGCTCGTCAGCGCGCCGATCTGGTTACTACGGAACAAGGGTTCTGAGTAAGGGTAGCGATCGCTTGACGTATAGGCATCAATAATCCACTTCAGCCGTCCGTCAATCACTGCGATATAAGGATCGCTGTCATAGGTCAAAAAGGGCGCAATTTGGCGGGCGCGTTCCAATACCTGGCGGTGATAATGCAGCTGCGAGTCACTAGTGATGTAGTTCGACGTTAGGAACTTTAAGCTGCTCATGTCATAAGCATAGGCCAGCCGCCGCCAAAAACCGCTGAGGGGTACGCCGCCCTGCCCGGTATAGCGATAGGCAGCGTTGCGGTCACCCTCTGGATAATCAAATTCATCGGTGGTTGTGCCGGTGAAAACATAAGATCTGGTGGTTTCACCGTAGTAAATCCGAGGCTGCTCGATGTCCAAGTCTACGGAAGCAACTGGGGGCACATTTTTGACCATAAGCTGAGGCAGGCCATCAGGCGTCACCCGATTAACGGGACTCATGACAATGCCATAGCCGTGGGTGAATTTCAGCCGCTGGTTGACCCAGGTTTGGGCTTCTGGCGGCGCTTCAGTGTAGTCGAGTTCCCGCGCCGAGAGCATTACCTGACGGTAATCATCATTCAAGGTGTAGCGATCAATATCGACATCGTTAAAGCGGTAATATAGGCGAATCTCTTGGAGCTGACTGTAGGTACGCAGCAGCGGACGGTAGTCCCATAGGCGGATGTTATCAACAGTCGAGCTGTTGTTATCAAGCACCGTACGGCTTAGGCCAGTTTCCGCCGGAAAGGGTTCGCTCTGCACCTGGTCGAGGGCATAGGCTTCATTGGTGTAAGCGATGCTGTGCTCGATATAAGGCCGTTCACGAGTCAGTTCGTTGGGCTCCACCAAAAATCGCTGCTGAAACCAAGGATATAGACCGCCGACAACGACCAGCGTCAGGACATATAGGCCAATGCCAAAGGACGGCCAGACAAAGCCGCTGCGCCAGAGCGAAAGGATGAAAAGGGCGGCCACGGCCAGAGTAACAAAGGCCATTGTCCAGTAGGCGTGAAGGCGGGCATGCACATCGGTATACCCGGCTCCAAATACGACGCCATCAGGGGAAAATAACAAATCATAGCGACCCAAAAAGAAGCCGGCTGCGATCGTGCTCGCCAGCCCCGCCAGCAAAACACACAGGTGACCTTTAACTTCCCCCGTCAGGAAATATTTCCAGCCGCGCTCGGGCCGAATTTCCCCTTTGAGTGCATAAACGCCAAAGGCCAGCACAATTGACCAGATTAAGAGTTGAACGATCGCCTGCTGTAGACCTTCATAAATCGGCAAGCGAAAGACGTAGAAGCCAACATCCTTCTGAAAGAGAGGATCAAGACGGTCAAACTGGCTAGGATTTAAAAACTTGAGGATATTATCCCAGGCGGCGGCAC
>JBCCNE010000142.1:0-9830 GCA_039026015.1 Cyanobacteria bacterium P01_C01_bin.70
AGTGGGACGATCAGGTCCCCAAACGATGAGCTTGCCCACTAGCGAGTCATAATACGGCGGAATTTCATAGTCGGTGTATACGTGAGAATCAATGCGAACGCCGGGGCCGCCGGGAGGCAAATAGCCGCTAATGCGACCTGGCGCGGGTCGAAAGTTATATTTAGGGTCTTCAGCATTGATGCGGCATTCAATCGCATGTCCCTGCAGCTTTACTTGCTCCTGACTGAGTGAGAGGCGATCGCCTTGGGCAATCCGAATTTGTTCGGCAATCAAGTCAAACCCCGTGATCATCTCGGTCACCGGATGCTCGACTTGGATGCGCGTGTTCATCTCCATAAAGTAGAAGTCGCCGTAGGCATCGACCAAAAACTCAACGGTACCCGCTCCGACATAGCTGATGGATTGGGCTGCTCGCACTGCTGCTGTTCCCATTTTTTCCCGCAGGTCTGGAGTCAAGGCCGGACTGGGGGCTTCTTCGAGTAGCTTTTGGTGCCGCCGTTGAATCGAGCAGTCCCGTTCGCCTAGATGAACAACGTTGCCGTAGCTGTCAGCCAAAATCTGAAATTCAACGTGGCGAGGTTTTTCGATGAACTTCTCCATGTAGACGCCGGGATTACCGAAAGCCGCTTCGGCTTCTCCCTGGGCGGCGAGAAACAGCTTTTTCAGTTCGTTGCCGTGCTTGACCAAGCGCATCCCTCGGCCGCCGCCGCCGGCCGTTGCTTTGATCATGACCGGGTAGCCAATGCGGTCAGCGATCGCGATCGCCTCCACATCACTTTTCAACAGTCCTTCACTCCCCGGAATCGTCGGCACCCCAACCCGCTGCATGGTTTCTTTAGCGGTGGACTTATCGCCCATCGACAGCATGGCTGCGGGCGTTGGTCCAATAAAAGTCAAATTATGGTCGGCGCAAATTTCAGCAAAGCGGGCATTTTCTGCCAAAAAGCCATAGCCGGGATGAATCGCCTCGACGCCACGGGTCAGTGCTGCCGCAATGATATTGGGGATGTTTAAATAGCTTTTGCTGCTCAGTGCCTCGCCGATGCATACCGATTCGTCCGCTAACTGCACATGCAGGGCGTGACGATCGACCGTGGAGTGCACTGCCACCGTTGCGATCCCCATCTCTTCACAGGTGCGGAGAATTCGGAGCGCTATTTCCCCACGGTTAGCAATCAAAATTTTGGCAAAGCGCATGAGACTCGTAGTGCCCTCAGCAGCAGCAAGAATGGCTCGTTAGCTGACTCATTTAGCCAAATCTAAAGGGGGGATACAGACAGGCCAGTGAGCGCAGATTGAGCTATAGGACGGTAGCTAATCCTACCACGTGGACAGGGCTGCGGGCAGCTTGAGGAAAGGGGAAATTGGGTGACTGGGTGGGGTGATGCCAGTGAAGTAGATGGTGGGTGATGGGGTGCTGCCAATATCATTTACAGGGATTTTTTTAGATTCTCCACGAGATGGGGTAACATCCCTCACAATGGTTAAGTAGTTATCAATGTTGTTGGCGCTCAAATTGCCTGTCGTCCTATGTCTACTTCGCAGTCACAGTCCGTCGTTACCCGTGGAGCCGATATTCGCAAAACTTTTTTGGAGTTTTACGCACAGCGGGGCCATGCGATCTTGCCTAGCGCCTCTCTGGTGCCTGAAGACCCCACTGTGCTGTTGACGATCGCCGGTATGCTGCAGTTTAAGCCGATCTTTTTAGGTCAGCGGCAAGCTGAGGTTGATCGGGCGACCACCTCGCAGAAATGTATTCGCACTAACGACATTGAAAATGTGGGGCGCACCGCTCGGCACCATACATTTTTTGAAATGCTGGGCAACTTTAGCTTTGGCGACTACTTCAAAGAGCAGGCGATCGCCTGGGCCTGGGAACTGTCTACGAAAGTTTTCCAACTGCCAGCCGAGCGGCTGGTGGTCAGCGTCTTTCGCGAAGATGATGAGGCTTTTGCGATCTGGCGCGATCAGATTGGCGTGCCTGCTTACCGCATCCAGCGCATGGATGAAGCAGACAACTTTTGGACATCTGGCCCCACCGGCCCCTGTGGCCCCTGTTCAGAAATCTATTACGACTTTCATCCTGAGCGAGGGGACGACAACATTGATCTCGAAGACGACTCGCGCTTTATCGAGTTTTATAACCTGGTGTTTATGCAGTACAACCGGGATGCTGAGGGCAACCTGACGCCACTGCAAAAGCAAAATATTGACACCGGGCTGGGCTTAGAACGCCTAGCCCAAATCTTGCAGAGTAAGCCCAACAACTACGAGACCGACCTAATTTTCCCGATCATCCAAACGGCGGCAGAAATTGCCGACTTGCCCTACGACCAGGCAGACGAAGCGCAAAAGACGGCCTACAAGGTAATCGGCGACCATGTGCGGGCCAGTACCCACATGATTGCCGACGGCATCCTGCCCGAGAACGTGGGACGCGGCTACATTCTACGGCGACTGATCCGGCGGGTAGTACGGAGTGGCCGACAGGTGGGCATCGATAAACCGTTTGTGGTACCGGTGGCTGAAAGCGCGATCGCGCTGATGGCTGATGCTTATCCCAATCTCCAAGAGCGACAGTCGGTAATTATTCGCACTTTAGCCGGAGAAGAGCAGCAGTTCCTTAACACCCTGAGGATTGGCGGCAAAAGCTTTGACGATGAAATTGCCAAACTCAAGCAGGTAGGCAGAACTGAAATCCCTGGCGAGGTGGCTTTTTACCTGTTTGCCACCAAGGGCTTTCCAGTGGAGCTGACCCAGGAAATGGCGGAAGAAATTGGCTTCACCGTTGATATGGCTGCCTATCAGCAGGCGGTTAAAGAGCACGAGGCGATTTCCGGCCAGGGGCGCGAAGACATTGACTTAACCCAGCAGTCTGACCTTAAAAAGTTATCCACCCGCACTGCCGCAACCTCGTTTCTCGGCTTTACGGCAGCCAGCAGTACGGCGCTGATCACAGACTTGTTTGTAGACGAGCAGGCAACAGAGGCCGCCGCTGCTGGCGATGCCGTTCAGGTTGTGCTGGATCAGACTCCTTTCTTTGCCGAGTCGGGCGGTCAAATTGGCGATCGCGGCTACCTTATGGGCGAAGAACTGATTGTCCGCATTGAAGATGTTCAGAAGGTTGGCACCACCTTCGTGCATTTTGGCCAGGTAGAGCGGGGACAAATTGCTCAGGGCGATGCCGTCACGGCTCAGATTGACCGTGCCTGCCGCCGTCGAGCCCAAGCCAACCACACCGCCACTCATCTGCTGCAGTCGGCGCTCAAGAAACTAGTGGACGACGACATTGCCCAGGCCGGTTCTCTGGTCGCTTTTGATCGCTTGCGCTTTGACTTCAGCTTCTCTCGCGCCCTGACGCTCGATGAGTTGAAGCAAGTGGAGACTCAGGTAAACACCTGGATTGCCGAAGACCATAAAGTGGTGATTGCGATTATGCCCATTAAAGAGGCTAAGGCTAAGGGAGCCCTGGCGATGTTTGGCCAGAAGTACGGCGAAATGGTGCGCGTGGTTGACTTCCCCGGTGTGTCTATGGAGCTGTGTGGCGGCACCCACGTAGTTGGTACGGCGGAAATTGGAGTGTTTAAGATTGTGTCCGAATCTGGCATTTCAGCGGGGGTGCGCCGGATTGAGGCGGTGGCTGGTTCCTCGGTGTTGGACTATCTGAATGTGCGAGATGTCGTTGTGCGCGACCTGTCAGAACGCTTCAAAGTGAAGCCGGAAGAGGTGCCCGATCGCATTACCAGCCTACAAACTGAACTCAAGACCGCGCAAAAGGAGCTAGAAGCTTTGAAATCTGAGCTGGCTGTTGTGCAGTCGGATCAACTAGTCAACGAAGCTGAAGTCGTAGGTGACCTGAAAGTCTTAGTGGCTGAACTCTCAAGCGTGGCTCCCGATGCCCTTAAAACGGCGGCGGAACGGCTGCTGCAAAAGCTGGGCACCGGGGCTGTCGTACTTGGCTCGGTGCCGGAAGCCGGCAAGGTTAGCTTAGTCGCGGCCTTTAGTCCTCAGGTAATTGAACAGAAGCTGCAGGCGGGCAAATTTATTGGGGCGATCGCGAAACTCTGCGGCGGTGGCGGCGGCGGTCGCCCCAACCTCGCTCAAGCAGGAGGCCGCGATGCGTCTAAATTACCGACAGCGTTAGCAACCGCTAAGCAGCAGCTACTTGACGGCTTGAAATAGGGGATGTCACCCTCTAGTTGCCCAGAACCTCAACAGCCAGGGTTGCAGCCCCTAGCTTAGAAAATTGGGGCGGGCGCGCTCATGCCGATTCAGTCAGGTTCTTAGCGTTATTAATTGATAACGCGCTCTAGCTAGAACTGCTTTCCTCTAGGGCCGAAGAAACCGCCTCTGGGGTTCTGTCCAAAGTTTCCCCCAGTTTGTCGGCGATGCCTTCAACCCAGGCTTCATCTTGCTTCGTATAGCTGCGGGGGGCATTGGCTCCCAAAATCAGCGCTCCTCGACGGCCCATCGGCTGGCAGATCAGCCCTTGAGTATTTTCTGGCATATAGTTGAATTCCACTCTGCCCGGATACAGTTTCAGATCTACTAAGTAAACGGCCTTTTGCTTTGCCAACACTCGTTGAAGAATTGCTCCGGCCTGCACCTCAGTCGATGGCCCCAAAATGCCTCGGCGTACCAAAACTTGATTATCGTAATAGGCCACTAGCGATCGCGTCACCGTATTCGTCAGCAGCAAATGAGAAGCCCAGGCTAACTCCGTCTGCACGAGCTCTGGCAAGCTTTCGTCCAGTTCAAAGCCTTCCTCGCCAATCAGCGTCACCGTATCGGGTAATTTTGGCTGCACTCGCTGCCACAGTAATCCCGTCAGCACCAGCACCGCACAGAGAATCACCCCCATGACATCGGAGCGTGCCTGAGAGTCGGTCAAGGCAGGCGTCAGCAAACGATTCACCATCAACAAAGCACTGCCGATAATGCCTGTCACGATCGGCAGACGGCGGAGCCATGTATTGGGATCAGATGAGGCCATTGGTGTCGAAATTTGAGAGTGAGGGTGGATGGATTGGTGTAAGGGTAGCTGGGTGGGCAGTTTAGCTAGGTGTGTTGGCGTTGGCGCAGCCTGTCTAAAAGACATCGCCTGCCCGAAGGGCTGGGGTGGCTAAATTTTATCGGTTCGCCATCACCCCATCACCCCACTACATCTTGACTCTACTACCCGATTTCCTGCGTCCTATCTCCCATTATCCTCTTGGTAGTGGCTGAATTCGGTTGGGGGGCCAGTAAATCTTGTACGCTCGGCCCAGAATATTTTCCATCGGCAAGTATCCCCAAACGTGAGAGTCATTGCTGCGATTGCGGTTATCGCCCAGCACAAAATAACTCATAGGCGGCACCCGTTCAGGCCCCCAGTCATAGCTGGGCGGCGACTGCACGTAGGGTTCGCTCAATGGCTGTCCTTCAAGGAGCACCTGTTGTTCCCTGACCGCAATCTGCTGGCTAGGGCCACCAATAATGCGCTTGACGATCAAATCATTCTGATCTTTTTCGGGCAGGCGAACCCGCAGGGCGGCTGGCGGATCGAAAACCACAATATCGCCTCCGGCTGGTTCATAGCTTTGATTGCGGCGCACAAATAAGCGATCGCCCACCTGCAGAGTTGGCACCATCGAGTCACTCGGCACAATGCACTGAATAAACGTCTCATTGACCCAGTGGGGCGCATTGCCGAGAACTAGCCGGGTGATAAATAGCCCCAAAATCAGCAGCGCGACTGCGGTGGGTTGGCGGCGCGATCGCCTCGAAAAACTGTGATAAACGTGATAGCAGCTAAAGGCCCACACCGCTGGCGGTATCGGAGCTAACAGCGGTTGTTGATTCGCCAGCCAAGCGGTTGTTAGTCCGATCAGCAGCAGACCGCCCCCCGCCGCTGCCTGCTGAGCATATAAGTGTCCCAAGCCCGGCAGCAGCTGCGATAGAAACACGGCATACCAGACATCTTGACGGCCCTTGGGAATCGAGATGCGAGTGGCATAGTTGGCTTGCGTGCCTCGATAGGCGTCCAAAATACTAAAGCTATAGAGAAGCACCAGCAGTCCCAACGAGCCCAAGCCGTGTAGGGTATTGCCCGCTGCTCCAAAAATTGACCAGACGGCGTAAAGCAATAGGCAAACGGCAATGGTCAGAAGCATGCCCCCTTTCCATCGATGCTGACTGTAAAGTTGGCCTAATCCTGGAAAAATTAGAGCGTAATTCACCGCTAGCCACGGGTCAGCAGATTGAAAAGCTAGTTTGGTCGACGATGCAGGCGGCATATGAACCTAAAAAACGGTAAGTTCGAGTCTAGCTGCTCTGCCGTGGGGAAGATGCGATCGCTGGCTAGCCAGGAAAAAAGATTGTTTCGCCTGGTGCCAGCGCAGCCAATTTTCATGCTAGGGTAGCTAAGCAACATTGGTTGTAAAACGGGGCGTAGCGCAGCTTGGTAGCGCACCACTTTGGGGTAGTGGGGGTCGTGGGTTCAAATCCCGCCGCTCCGATTGTCTGAAACCTCCTAGCAATAGGGGGTTTTGCTGTATCTAGGGGCGGCAAAGTGACGGTAGTAAACCTAAACGCAGGATGTTCAAATATGTTCATTTTGCGTCAACTGTAGTCAAGAATTGAGATTCAATTGAGATCCTCTACGGGATTGAGATCTCAATGCCAAAAGCAAGCAAGGGCACCGTCGTGGTGCGGGTTTTAAAGGGTCGGCTACGGTTAGTGTGGTCTTTCTGTGGTCAGCGGTATTTCTTCATCTCTGGAGCTGGATGACACTAAAGCGCATCGGGCGATCGCTGACCTCAAAGCCAAGCAGATTGAGCGTGATATTGCTAATGACCTGTTTGACTCAACGCTTGAGAAGTATCGTGCAGCCTATCAGAAGGGTTCTCAGAAGGGGAGTGTTACCATCTTTCTGAAATACCGCAAACAAAAAGCCAAAAGCCTGAGAGCCCGCTCGATTCAGAAATACGACTACACGCTGAACCAGCTTCGGGAATTTTGCGCGGATGTGCCGATGTCGGCAGAGAAGGCGGAAGCTTTTAAGGAATGGCTCTCTAGGCAAATGGAGCCCATCACTTTGAAACAGCGAATTAGCCTACTCAAGTCGGCGTGGGAGTGGGCGATCGCTAACAAACTCGCGACCGAGAACCCCTGGGCGGAGGTGTTGAAACAGGTAAAGGTGGCCCCCAAACAGCGGCCCAAGCCGTTCACCAAAGACGAGCGACAACGCATTATTGCCACCTTCCGACAGAATCGCTACTATGCCTACTAAGCTGACTTTGTAGAGTTTTTGCTCTTGACCGGGTGTAGGCCAGGTGAAGTGATCGCGCTGCGGTGGGAGCACTGCACCGATGACCATAAGCTGGTATGGATTGGTGAGGCTTACAGTCGGGGAGAGCTGGCTGCTACTAAGACCAACGAGGCTCGATTTCTAAAGATGACGGGCCGGTTAACTGAACTACTGCGATCGCGGCGATCGCCAGCGGCAAAATCAAAAAACTTAGTATTTCCTGCCTGCGAGGGCGGCTACATCGATGACCACAACTTCCGGAATCGGGCTTGGAAAGCTGTTCTAGATGCCTTAGACATTGATTACCGCAAGCCCTATACAATGCGCCACACGTTCACGTCAGGGGCTCTAGAATCGGGGTTGTCACCGGCAACGGTCGCCAGCTTGACCGGGCACAGTATCAGGACGCTATACGAACACTACGCGGGTAATGTTAACGGACTGGTTGACTTGCCTGAGTTGTAGGCAAAAGAACGGAGGTCTGAAAATCCTCGTGTCGGCGGTTCAAGCCCGCCTCCTGGAATTGTTTCAGCGTATATAGTTCATAGGTTCGCACGACTACAAGTGAACCACAGGATTCCCTGTCTTATCTGCTATTCGCTCCGCAACTGCTGCACGATGACATCTGCGCCAATCTTTTTCGGCACAGAGCAGCAGAACGGAATAGTTCATTGATACTATAGACACATCGTTAAGAGCAGATTCTGCTTCGTCAGGGTTAGGCGGCAACCACTTGCTGTTTCCGGAGTTATTGCCAAGCGCCGTCTTTGACAAATACTCAATTCCAATGGAGTCACAAAATTTCGACAACCCGAAGTTGCTCCATAAGGGACTCCAGCCACGCGGTTTTTTTCGCACATCAACTACAAGATGAATATCGTATTCAGAAATAGCAGCCTCAAGGTCGCTGTAGCTGGTTCTGTTTCCATAGCCAAATGTACAAATATTCTTTCCCTTTTGAATTGTTTCTGCCATCTTTAAATGAGACTTAGTTGCCTTGACTCTATCACTGGTGGATATATTAATCCAATGATAACAAAAGAATTTCTATATTTGTTTAGATTTCCCATCAAGAAGTGCAGGTCTCTAGCTGTTAATTGATCGGCTAACTTTATACGCACCTTTTCTAGCGCCTCTATCTCCTTATCTTCTATTTTAGAAGCTTTTGATGCATTCCTCATCCTTCTAAAAAGCTGCGATATTTCCCAGTCGATGATTGAGCAAGTATGCTCCTTTTTGTCTTTATCCTGAAATTTATAATAAAATTTATAAGGTATCTTCTCTAAATTTGAGTAGGCGTCATCGGCCCTGAAAAAATCACCCTGATCTAGAATTACTTGCTGTGATGATGGCCATTCACGCTCTGTTGATTCATGATAATAATTCAGTGAAAAAGGCTTTAAGATACCAAGTGATTTCTCCTGTGATTTCATGTCATCTATTGACCTGAACGTTAAATTTTCGAATAATTTTCTTCTTTCTTGCCATCCATCAGCAGTTCCGACTTCACGAATAACCTGTATTGAATCATCATCTATTCGATAACTTTCCTGCCTGGTATCCTTAGGGTTTTCCTCAATTCTTGCGCTGATCATGCTCCATTTTTTGTACTTTTTCTCAAAATCTAAATCTCTATAGCGAACAGGATATATTCGAATCCATTGAATTGGCTCTTCTTCCTCATTTAGCAATATCCCCGCCGTACAAACGGTTTCTCTATACTTCTGGCTAATCGTGGGATATGTCTTCGTTACGATCAGAATCTTTCTGGTTTGCATTTTGAGTCAAGGGGCTAAAAATTTTCAGTTAGCTCATCTTTCCCAAAACCTATCCAGAACGATGAGTATGACTAGATTATTTGCGTAAAATGACAACTACTCGCTAGCAGCACTGGCAATGTTCTTGGAACCCTTTATTTTCAAGGGTTCGAGATTAAAGCAAGTGGGGTCACAGTTAAAATGAACCCACTTAACTTGGGTACTTTGGGGTCCCAAACCACCCCCCAAGGCCTGCCACAGATGCAGCAAATCGGAAGGTTAGTTGCAAGGTCGCAAATTGTCATTTTTCTCCTTAAAAAGTTGCGTAAAAGGGCAACCACTCAATTGCGAGAATTGCGAACTGGCACAGTAGGCCAGTTTCATATGGTGAGTGCTAGAATCCCGCCGTTATAGGATTTCTTGGTGTTCACTTGCCCAGCTGCACCGGTTAGCGGCCAGCTTGCGACCAGGTTGACTGTCACACTTGACCATTAACGAAAGAATGAGGGGTTTGGGTGTGTGACAGTTGGGCTATCTAGGCCCGTTTTAGTCCACGACGGCGGCGGGGGCGGTTCTGCTGAAGGTGTGCTTTGTACGCTTCGATCGCTTCGAGGTGAGCGTCTGGGTCGCCCAGGTGTGCGACGTAATCCTCAAGCAGTCGCTGATTAAACAGGATGGCTTGACCACGGCCACGCTGTACCCAATGGACATCTTTTAGCAAGTCTGACTTCATACGACGGCGCAAGGTCGATAAACTACACCGCAGCACTTCACAAGCCTCGGCA
>JBCCNE010000143.1:0-9828 GCA_039026015.1 Cyanobacteria bacterium P01_C01_bin.70
CTGCAATGGCAACCCAGAGCTAAAGACACCTTCGGCGTTTTAGCAATGACTTCGCTGCATCAGCCTAGTTTGGCAGCCTCTCAGTATCCATCGCAATCAAGTAGCTCTAACGCTGATAATTTCGTTGATGTCTGAGTGCTACCGCGGCAAATACGACCAAACGGATAAGATACTTCGAGTCCGAACAGTTTACAGTGAGCGCTCAAAGCCTTTTATTAGAGCGTTTATGCCGATCCTTACCTGTTATGGATTACCCAGTGCCATTCAGTCAGTTCTAGCATGACCAGATCTCACCGGTTCAAAAGGGTTTAGTGCTTATGTTTCCTGTATGGGCGATACTGGGCTCGAACCAGTGACATCCTGCTTGTAAGGCAGGCGCTCTACCAACTGAGCTAATCGCCCGCGTTGCACGATGTATAAATATAACAGACAAAGCGGACGATCGCGCTCCGCGTGCTGGTATTTTCCGAACTTGCTCGTATCGCCATGCCCTCTGGAAAGACCCACGATCGCGTCACAGTATGGCTAACTCCTTGGATAGGGCTCGCGACCATGATTACAACGAATAGCTGGGGCTATACCGGGCTCACAACTGGAGGATTTGTGTTTGCCGGTCTAATGTTTGGCCCCGATTTGGACATTCGCTCGGTGCAGAGCAAGCGCTGGGGTTGGCTAGGATGGCTCTGGCGTCCCTACCGCCGTAGCTTACGTCATCGGTCTTGGTGGTCTCACGGCTTTCTGGCGGGGACCGTCGTGCGGCTCATTTACTTGCTGGCATGGTTTGCACTTTGCACCTTGCTTATCCTGGAAATTAGCAACGCTGGTGGATACAGCCAAATTACCTGGAATGGCTTAGGGCAAACGATTGTTCAAATTTTGGTCGATTATTGGCGCATTTGGCTGGCGATCGCGATCGGCATCGAACTCGGCGCGATGAGTCATTCCATTGCCGACTGGTTCGTCTCCGCTTGGCAGCGAGAGTTGCGAAAAGCTGCCTCAAAGCAGCAAATTTCACCCCAGGATGACAGGCGACCGACCCGCAAAAAGTCTCGCTAGTGGGACAATGCTGTCATGCCCTCCCCCTACGAACACACCGCGATTCAGAGCTGGAGCCGTCACCTCGCCAACAGCTATCAACATTGGCGACAGCAAGAACTTGTGGCCGTTAAAGATCAGGCGTTATTGGCACTAAGTCTCTTCGAAGCTCCCTACGCGATTGTCTCCCACGGTACTCAAGCCGATCCCATTTTCAACTACGCCAACCGCTGCGCTCTCACCCTCTGGGAAATGGACTGGGACAGCTTCACCCAACTGCCATCTCGCCTGAGTGCTGAACCAATGCATCGCCAAGAACGCACTCGAATGCTGTCCCAGCTGGAGACTCAAGGATTTATCGATAACTACCAAGGCATTCGCATTTCTAGTCAGGGTCGCCGATTCTACATTAAGCAGGCAATTATCTGGAATGTCATTGATGACACTGGCCACTTTATCGGGCAGGCTGCCACATTCCAAGACTGGTCATTTCTGTAGCCCCCTTTTGCCTCATCGCTGTTTAATCCTCATCCCTTAATCTCTCCTTTCCCCAGAATTTTCCCTCAAAGACAAATTCCCTGGCATAGTGGAAAAACGGCTTACTGGTGTTTGGCTCATGGCGACTTCTCCACAGCATCGCACGGCAATTCTCAGCGCGCTTGGACGTTTAGTGGATATCGTGGCTCAGCTGCGACATCCTGAAACTGGCTGTCCTTGGGACTTGGAACAGACCCATAAAAGCCTGATTCCTTATGTGATCGAAGAAGCCTACGAAGTGGTAGATGCCATTCACAGCGGCGACACCGATCATATCGCTGAAGAACTGGGGGATCTCTTGCTGCAGGTGTTGCTGCACTCTCAAGTTGCTCAAGATGAAGGCGCCTTTGATTTGCAAGTCGTAGCCGACGGCATTGCCGATAAACTGACTCGCCGTCATCCGCACGTGTTTGGCGACCTTAGGACCAAGGATCTAGAAGAGATTCATCGCAACTGGGACAAGATCAAGGCGGCGGAAAAGGGCGAAACCGGCGACCCCCATCGGGTGTCGCCCAAGCTGCATAAATACAGCTGCACACTGCCGCCCCTGATGGCTGCCAGCAAAATTTCGGTAAAAGCGGCCAAGGCGGGTTTTGAGTGGGATTCTGTTGATGGGGTCTGGGACAAGTTTCACGAAGAGTTGGAAGAGTTTCGGACTGCGATCGCCCATGAACCTCACGAAAACCAACTCGCTGAACTCGGCGATATCCTCTTCACCCTAGTAAATCTTGCCCGCTGGCACGGACTCGACCCGTCAGAAGCCCTACAAAGCACCAATCGTCGCTTTATCCAGCGCTTTGAACAGGTCGAAAAGGTGAGCGATCGTCCCCTGGCCGATTACTCCCTCGAAGAACTCGAAGCCCTCTGGCAGCAAGCCAAAGACATTCTGAAGTCAGAAAAACCGTAGACAGAATTCAGAAAAAAGTGCGGCATGCCAAATACGGAAATGGGACAGCGGGGAAAATCGATCTTGCTTGCGGGCAAGATGCCTGCAGTGATGCCTGACTAACCCAGCCACCCAGCTCCCCTCATACCTGCTATGGCTTCGCAAACTCTGACGGACTGCGGAAATTCTCGACCGGCACATCAGCCAGAGCCCGCTGCATAAAATCGCGCCAGACAGGAGCAACGTATGTGCCCCCGGTCGCGCCTGAGCCCATCGGAGAATAGTCGTCATTGCCGACCCAGATCGCGGTCGCTAGCTGCGGCACATAGCCGACAAACCAGACATCCCGTTGAGAGTCGGTAGTGCCGGTTTTGCCTGCTGCAGGGCGACCAATTTGCGCCGCAGTGCCGGTACCGCGAGCAATCACGCCCTGTAAAACGTCAGTCAGGGCCGCCGTTGCCCAGGGATCCAAAACGAGCTGGGGCCTAGGCGTATTGTCCAACAGCACATTGCCGTTACTGTCGGTCACCTGCACGATAAAGGTCGGATCTGAATGCCAGCCGTTACTCGCGAAGGTGGCATAGGCCCCAGCCATCTCCATCGGGGAGAGGTCAACTGCGCCCAAGGGCAGCGAAATCACGGGCTCCATCGGGCTGTCGATGCCCAACAGACGGCTGATTTCAATAATGCGATTAACCCCCACTGACTGCCCTAGCTTCACCGCAGGAACATTTCGTGACACCTCTAAAGCCTTGCGAATAGGGATATTGCCCATAAAGCTGCCGTCATAGTTCCGAGGATTGTAATACTCATATCCGTCGGGGTAGCTAACCGGCGTATCTTGAATGATAGTGTTGGGAGTGTAGCGTCCTGACGCAAAGGCTGCATAGTAAACAAAAGGTTTAAAGGATGAGCCCGGCTGTCGCTGGGCCTGGACTGCCCGATTGAACTGGCTGTCGTCATAGCTCACGCCGCCAACCATGGCTTTAACAAAATGAGTTCGGGGATCGATCGCTACCAATGCCATCTGATCCGCTCGGATGCCCCGTGCCCGCATCGACTGGTGATTGCGGCGCACAGTTTCCTCTGCCATGCGCTGCATATCCAGCGCCACCGTTGTTTGAATTCGCATGCCTCCTTTGAGGACAGCATCGTTGCCAAAGATCTCCTTCAACTCTTGAACAACGGCCTCGGTGACATAAGGTAATTGGCTGGTCCGAAAAGAAGTCACTTCGCCCACCAATAGCGGCGCCAGTTTTGCCTCTTCTTCTTCTTGTGGCGTAATCCATCCGAGTTGTCGCATGCGGCCCAGAACTGTAGCCTGTCGCTGCTTCGCTAAGCCGTAGTTAACAAAGGGACTGTATTCCTCCGGAGCCTGAATTAGGCCCGCCATCATCGAAGCTTCGGCCAGGGTCAGATCCTTGGCAGACTTGTTGAAATAGCTCTGGGCAGCGGTCTCAACGCCATAGGTATTGTGTCCCCAATAGACCTGATTTAGATACATTTCCAAAATCTGGTCTTTTTCAAAAATCTGCTCAAGCCGCATCGATAAGACTGCTTCGGCAACTTTTCGACTGATGGCCTGTTCGGGCGTAAGAAACAGGTTTTTTACCAACTGCATGGTAACGGTCGAGCCCCCCTCAACCGTAGATCCGGCCTGCACGTTGGCCAGTAACGCCCGCCCCACACTACTGGGATTAATCCCCTGGTGCGAATAAAAGTAGCTGTCTTCAATCGCCAGAACGGCTCGTTTGAGATGGGGCGACACTTCATTCAGATCAACGACCTCGCGGTTAGCCTCATCGTGCAGGCTATAGAGCAGCGTGCCGTTGATGTCATAAATGTAGCTGGTTTCGCTGGGCAGGTAGTTCCGTAAGACTCGCACATCGGGCAAGTTCCGAAAGCTAATGGCCAGGCCCACTAGACCACCTGCGGCAATGGAGCTGACCAGCATGGTCGTGCCTAGAAGCGTGGCTACTGTAATCTGGCCAACATCCTGGACAAACTTGATGACGCCGCCTGTGAGCTGATTAGAATGAGGCTGAGCAGTGGTTTTAGGAAAAGTGTTAGACGACACGATGAACTCAGGGGGTCTACGATGAGGGTTTATAAATGGCTCGAAGTTTTGTAATTATAGAAGTCTGACTCAAAAGCGGTCAGAAAAAGCCATTTGGCAACAGAATAAAGCACTGAACTAGACCCTGCCACTGTATTTTGAGTTCTTCAAGCGGACTTGAGCTTTTTTGACGTGGGTGGTCACGGAGCGGTTGGCCTTTGGGCCAACCGTGAAATCAGTATCAGCAGTAGGGAACGGTAACGCTGGAGCGACTATGGCGCAAACTTCAGACGACTGGCAGTGGATCTATCGCGGCATTACGGAAGTTTTTCCGGATCAGCCGCAGGCGAATGATCCCCAGGAAAATCTGCGGGCACGACTGCAAAAGAGCGATCGCCCCCTGCGGGTCAAGCTGGGTATCGACCCGACGGGAGCAGAGATTCACCTGGGCCACAGCATTCCCGTGCGCAAACTGCGAGCCTTTCAGGATGCGGGGCACATAGCAGTACTCATTATTGGCGACTTCACCGCCCGCATTGGTGACCCCACTGGCAAGTCGGAGGTGCGCAAGCAGCTTACCGAAGCGGAAGTCAAAGCTAATGCCGAAACTTATCTAGAGCAGGTACGCCCTATCCTAGATTTTGATACTCCCGGACGGCTGGAGATTCGCTACAACTCGGAATGGCTCTCCGACCTGGATTTAAGCAAAATCTTAGACTTGTTCGCCACCATGACCGTGGGACAAATGCTGGCTAAGGAAGGCTTTGCCGAGCGCTATGAAAAAGGCACGCCCGTCTTTTTGCATGAGTTTTTTTATCCGCTGATGCAGGGCTATGATTCTGTAGCGATAGAGGCGGATGTGGAACTGGGCGGCACCGACCAGAAGTTTAACATTGCGGTGGGGCGAGACCTGCAGCGACACTTTGGTCTACAGCCCCAGTTTGGGATGCTGCTGCCGCTGCTGCTGGGCACTGACGGCACGCAAAAAATGTCGAAGTCCCTAGGTAATTACGTGGGACTGCAGGAAGATCCGCTAACCATGTATTCCAAACTGGAGAAAACGCCCGACTCACTAATCGAGCCGTATTTCGAGCTGCTTACTCGATTGCCGTTAACTGATCTGCCAGAAAATCCCCGCGATCGCCAAAAGCTGCTTGCTCTCGAAGTCACCCGCCAGTTCCATGGTGAAGCGGCGGCCCAGCAGGCTCAACAGGACGCGGTAAATCTGGTGCAGGGCAGCGGCGCAGCGGCGAGTGTCCCTGAATTTTCCCTAGCCAAGGTAAGCTTTCCTGCTAAGGCGTTTTACCTGCTGGGAGCGACGCCACTGTGCGCCAGCAGCAGCGATGCCCGGCGCCAAATTCAAGGGGGCGGGGTGAAATTAGAGGGCGATCGCCTGGCGGACCCCAATACCGTCTTTGCCACCCCCGCTGACTTGTACGGCAAAGTCTTGCAGGTCGGCAAGAAAAAATTTGTCCGCTTAGTCAAATAAGTCTGACTTGCGGCCCAGTGTTATCGCCCCATGCTTGAATGACGCCTGCAGGCTGATACTGTTTTACTTTGCAAAAGCGACAGAGGTGAAGTGCGCCAGCACTCTCAGTTAATCGGTCATTAATCCAACATCAAAAATCTACAGTCCCCAATCGGTATGAAATCTGCTTCCCCCGCCGAACGCATTATCGTGCCGTTGGATGTGCCCAACGCCGAGGGCGCCCGACACTTGGTTGAACGCATTCCGCAAGTTCAGTTTTGGAAAGTGGGCCTAGAACTGTTTGTTAGCAGCGGCCCGGTCATCCTGGACTATCTGAAAAGTCAGGGAAAGCGGATCTTTCTAGATTTGAAATTTCACGACATTCCCAACACGATGGCGGGTGCCTGTCGAGTAGCCGGACAATATGGCGTCGATTTGATGACCGTTCACGCTACAGCGGGCTTGGCAGCCCTCACAGCGGCTCAGCAGGCGGCCAGCGAAGGGGCAGAGGCAGCTAATGTGACCGTACCCAAGCTAATTGCAGTGACAGTGTTGACCAGTATCGATGCGCGATCGTTCGCCCTTGACCTCAAGATTCCTCTAGAGCTGTCAGACTATGCGTTGCAAATGTCGCTGCTGTCTCAAAAAGCCGGATTAGCGGGCAGCGTGTGCTCTCCTCAAGAGGCGGCCCTGCTGCGACGCTGTAGTGGCAACAGTTGGCTAATCGTGTGTCCCGGAGTGCGGCCCATTTGGGCGCAAAGCGGCGATCAGCGACGGGTAATGACGCCCCTTGAAGCGACACAAGCAGGCGCGAATTATCTGGTAATCGGGCGCCCGATTACGCAATCAGAAGACCCCAGTCAAGCCTTTGAGCAAATTTGTGCGGAGCTTCCACCAGCAGAAACTACCTAACTGCTGGCACCCCCATCACAAAACCCTGACATCTAATGTCAACCGCCTTAATCAAGGAAGACCATGGGAGTCAGTAGCTTTTTTACGCTCGAAAACCGAGTCATGCCTGGCCAATCAACCAGAGCTGCTGAGCACGGGCGCGACGTCTACGATTGCGTTCAAACCCAGCGCCAATTTTGTCACAATAAAGCAACAAAAACCTTGAGGGCGATCCCCACGGACTAGGTAACCAGGTCAGGGCCCTTGCAATAAGCAGGGTTTATGTACAAATGTGTAGAGCAACCGTCAGTTCTGGCTGCGGAAACGTCTTCTTTGCCGACGTCTAGCGACTTCTTTACGCTTGCGCTTTTCTGCAGGTGTTTCAAAATGCCGCTTTTTCTTCATGTCAGCAAAGATACCGGCGCTTGAAACCTTGCGCTTAAATCGTCTCAAAGCAGATTCAAGATGTTCGTGCTCACCAAGTACCACTTGGGCCATGCAGTTACCTCCTAGAAGTGATTATTTAAATTAAAAAACGGGACAAGGAGGTAAAAATCCCCCATGTCCTCTTCAGAATTTGGGAATCTCAGTAACGCCAATCGTTGACTGAATGGTGATTAATAGTCACGGCCACCGCCGCCACCGCCACCCCAGCCGCCGCGGCCACCGCCGGAGGGCTTGCGCTCAGTTCGGGGGCGAGCCTTGTTGACCTTGAGCGTCCGTCCCATCCATTCAGCGCCATCAAGATCCTCAATGGCAGCATTTTCCTCAGCATCATCGGACATTTCCACAAACGCAAACCCCCGCATCCGGCCAGTTTCACGATCTGTGGGTACCTGAATTCTTTTAACGCTGCCGTATTCCTTGAAAACTTCATTCAAGTCATCTTCAGTAGCGCTGTAGGAAAGGTTCCCTACATAAACGGTCATAGCTTACCTCGCAAACAAGAGTAAAAACAACGAATTGGAATACGGGGGTAAGCTATCGAACCAGAAGCGAGAGAACGCAATTCCAAAACCAACGACACTCAGCCACCGAAACCTAACTTAGTCTACACCATAAGTTCAGTCCCCGTAGCATCGTTCTGATTACCAAATTTTGAGACGGGAAAGCCCCGAAAGACTTAGTCGGAACGTCCAGGAGTAGAGGAATTCAGCGTGTGATAAATCAGGTTGGCCAGCTGTTCGGCACTGTTAGGAATGGCCAAATCAGCCGCTGCTTGGGACATCTGCTTACGCCGCTCTGGGCCGTAAATTAGCTTTAACACCATCTCTCCCAGAGCGGCGGCTGTGAGATCCGCTTGACGACAGACGAGGGCAGCGTTGGCGGCGGCAAAAGCGGCAGCGTTATAAGCCTGATGGTCTTCAGCGGCAAAGGGATAAGGAATCAGCAGCGACGGGGTGTGGGTAAAGGCCAGTTCGGTTAACGTACCGGCTCCAGCGCGGCTGATGACGATATCGGCTCGGTGAAACAGGGCCGCCATCGGGTCAAAGAAGGGCTGATGAATATAGTGCTGATGATATAGGCTATCAGCTGCTGGATCACTGCTGCCGGTCTGATGAATGACCCAAGCCCCGGCTGCCAACCAAGCAGGGGCAGCGGCCCGCACCAGTTGGTTGACGGCAACGGCTCCCTGGCTACCGCCAACGATCACAATGACGGGCGCAGCTGGAGGAATGTCCAAGTCTTGGGGAAGGGCACTTGGCGCCAGAAACTGCGATCGCACAGGCGTTCCCACAACCACACTGCTGGCCTTGGGTAGATGACTCGTGGCAGCCTCAAATCCCAGGGCCACGAGTGAACACCAAGGACTTAGCCAGCGCGTGACTTTTCCCGGTAAGGCATTCGACTCATGCAGTACAGTTGGCAGCCCGAGCGATCGCGCCGCCAAAATGGCCGGAGCGGCAATATATCCTCCCGTTGTAAATACGCCATCAAACTCTCCTTGCTTAAGCAATTTGCGGACTTGCCACGTGGCCTTAACCACCTGAATCAGCAATCGCCCAGAGCCCAATCCTAAGCGTCCTTGGAAGCCTCCCAAACGCACAGAGTGTAAGGGATAACGAGCGGGCACAAGCTCGGTTTCGAGTCGATCCGGCACCCCTAACCATTCAATTGTGTATGCGGATAAATGCTCAGCCGTAGCGATCGCAGGAAAAAGGTGCCCGCCAGTGCCGCTGGCCGCAACTAAAAGTTTTTTAGGAGTTTCTGACACGGCCAGGCTCTGATAAAAGGGCTTGACGGAAAACGACCACACGTTTTTAGAAACGACTTAGCCTAGCAGGCTGTCTCCAACGAAGCTAGAGGATCGGGAATGGCATCGCTAGGAGCCTGAAACTGTCCGGTCAAAACGTATTCCATCCGCAGCTTTAGCCAGGTAATGATGGTTTTATCTGTGGCCACGACAGCAGCAGCAGGCTGAGGACAGCGGCTCTTGACATCGCTCAACTCTTCACTTTCTAGAAATGCTGGCTGTTTGACCAGCCAGAAATCAACTTTTTTTTCTTTCTCTTGATAATACCGACGACGCTCGCGCAGCACTTCATCAAGGGGCTCTTCTTCGAGCAGAAACTTCTGACTAGCCAAGACATAGTAGTAAGTCTGCATAGGCGCTAATGAAAAAATCGTCTTGAATCAAAATTCTCCCACAGAAGCCTGAAGACGGGTTGCCTAACAGCGTAAAGTGATGTGAAGCAGCTCTGGCAGGGTGGCGGGAGGTTAAGAGTAATGGGGTGAGCGAAGGAAGGTAGATGGGTGGGTAGCAGGGTATAAGGGTGAATGGGTGATGGATGGGTGGGGATCATTTTGGATGTTAAATTTTGATTCTTTCCTACGGGAAGGACACAGCCCGGTGTTCTTTGTTCTTCATTCTCCAAACTTTGAACTCTGAATGCCGCACTCTGCTACGGTTACTTAATATTCGCCTCGCATCACCTGCTTCATTTCCTGGACGGC
>JBCCNE010000144.1:0-9823 GCA_039026015.1 Cyanobacteria bacterium P01_C01_bin.70
CAGCAGGGTTGTCTTGCCGGAGCCGATCGGGCCAGTGATTACCGTCAAGCTGCCGCGTGACATAGAAAAGCTAATTGATTCAATGCCTCGACTGGAAGCGGGATAGCGATAGGTTAAGTCAACAACGTCCAGCGTTTGTAAGCGGGACTGGGCATCAGGGCACGGCTGCTCAATCGAGGGTAGGGCTGGTGGACGACCTAACAATTTGGCGAAATAGAGCGGTGCATGCTGAACGAGGGCAGCGGCAGACGGTGAACTGTTCTGCTCTGTAGTGGCAGCGGTTGAGTCGTCGCTGTGTAGCGTACTGAGGCGATCAAAGGACACTTCGGTTTGTTTTGACCAGGTGAGATACTGACCAAAGCCGCGAAACGCATTCGTGATAAACGTTAGATAGTAAATAAAAAGAGCAAAATCACCCACTGAGAGGGCATTTATCTCACGATCGCGGGCGGTGGCGATCAGCAGCAGAATCAGGCCAGTTCCCAGGTTAATCAGGTTCTCGAAGCCGGAATCGAGCACGGTGGTCAGCAGTTGATCTTTGATCATCTGTTGCTGCCGATGTTGATTAATTTGCTGCAGATGATTAAGCGCGGCAGTTTCGGTGCCAGTGGCTTTGAGCACCTGAACGGCAGTAAAAATTTCGCCTAAAAAACCGGTGACGATCTGGGTTGCCTGACGGCTAGCTTGGCGGTATTGCTTAATCTGTTTTTGCATTTGCTGCACCAAGACTGAAATCAGCGCCAGCGGTAGAAAAACAATTAGGGTGATGCGAGCGTTAATCATTAATAAGAGCCCGATCGCCCCCAATCCAAAGATGGCCTGACCTGCTAGATCGGCTGTTTTAGCGATGGTTTGCTCGATCCATTCGGGGTCTTCGCGAAAGTAGGAGATAGCTTCTCCTGGTGAGATGGTCTGCGGCTGGGGACGGTTGATCGATAACGGTTGAGCGCCTGGCTGTCGCAGCAGGGCATCCAGGAGATTGTGGCGCAGCAGCGATCGCAAGTTGAAGCGATACTGGGTGCGTACCCACTGACCCGCAAAGATTGTCACGATTTCTCCGCCACTGGTGGCAATTAATAAACTCAAAAATGCCAGCGGCGAGAGGTCAAGCGGTGCCGTCCCTGTCAGGGCGTTGAAAAATCCCTGGATCATCAAACCCGGAATGGCTGGAAATACTCCTGCAATCAGTATCCACAGCCCAGCATCCACGAGCGCCAGCCTAGGAGCGTAGCAGATTAAGCGCCACAAAAGGGGCCAGAGGCGGAGTTTGGCTGGAGTGGTCATGGTACAGGGGAGGAGGAGAGAAATTGCTTGGGGTGCACCATGGTGCACTCTTACATCACGTGGAAGGCAAGTGCGATCGTCCGCAGATTAGGCGACGGGGGCATTAATTTGGTTCATTTGCAGGAGCTGGGCGAAGCGGGAGGTGGGTTGGCTTGCCAAATCATGGCGACGGCCATATTCAACGACTTTTCCCTGCTCTAAGACAAGAATGTAATCCACATGCTGGAGGGTGCTGAGGCGATGGGCAATGATGATGCCTGTGCGTCCCTGCATTAACTGCTGCGTGGCCTGTTCAATACGGTGTTCCGTGCTGGGGTCGAGTCGAGAGGAGGCTTCATCGAGAATGACTAGGCCTGGAGATCGGAGCCCGATCCGGGCAAAGGCCAGAAGCTGGGCTTCACCGGCCGACAGGCCACCACTGTCGGAGGCTAGCACGGTATCCAGTCCGTGGGGATGCGATCGCAGCCAATCGAGCAGGCCGAGTTGGGCGAGCGCTTGGTGAATTTGCGCATCGGCGATTGTTGGGTCAAACAGCCGCAGATTATCGCGAATCGTCGCCTGAAATAGTTGTACGTCTTGGGTGACAATGCCAACGCGCTGCCGCAGCCAATCAGTAGCCAGTGCTGTTAGCGGTACTGCACCGAGATAAATGGTGCCGGCTTGAGGCACATAAAATCGCATCAGCAGGCGCGACAGCGTCGTTTTACCGCTGCCGGTGTGGCCCACAACGCCCAATACCTGACCCGCTGGCAAGCGCCATGACATATCTTGCAAGGCCCAGTCAGGCGACGAGCTTGTCTCGTAGCTGAACCAAACGTGATCAAACGCGATCGTGAAAGCTCCAGGCGATAGGGTCTGATGGCCTGTCGCTGGTAGACGTGACGACATAGCCAGCAGCTCCTGTACCCGCAGGATGCTAGCCTGTGCCTGCTGAAAATCCGTTAGCTCACCCAAAATGCTGGATAAGGGCTGGCGGAGCTGGTTGGCGTAGTAAAAAATTAGATAGACCGTGCCTATCGTAATGATGTCTTGAGTCCACAGGTAAGCACCAACACTCAGGGCGATGATATTTCCCAACGTTAAGAGCGCGATCGAGCTGCCCCAAAGAGTCGTTTGAGCCAATCGTGCCCGATGAAAAATGGGCAACCACTGCTGCAGCATTCGGTGAAAGCGGTGCTTAATATAGCTAATGTTACCGTTGGCCTGGAGGTCTTCTCGACCGGTGAGATATTCCGCCAGAAAGCCAAAAAACTGAGCGTTGAGCTGACGATAGGCCACCCAAGCGGGTAGGGCAAACTGCAGCAGGCGCGTCAAATAACCCAACGCTAACAGGACAAAAAGGGTCAAACTTAGCCCAGCGCGCCAGTCTTCTAGCCAAAGCACCGTGAGAATGCCAGTCAGCAGCAGTCCATTACCCAAGATATAGAGGGCAAAGCGAGAAAAGAAGCGAGCCAGCGTGTTGACGTCGCCATCCACTCGCTCGACCAGTTCTCCCGGCGTGCGGGACTGATGAAAGGTCAAATCGAGATGTAGACAGTGGGCCGTGAGATCTGAACGCAGGGCATTGGTAGCCTTCCAAGCAACGGTTTCTCCTAAATAGGTGGTTACTAGAGTCAATCCCTGGGTGACCAGAGCAATCCCGATAAATAAGAGGGCTGCCTGCAGCAACGCGGGTTTTGCCCCTGGATTAAGCGCTGTATCGATAAAATAACGCAGAATTTGGGGATTAATGAGCTGCAGCGCAATACTCGCCAACAGGGCCACCGCCAGCGCGATTACCCAGAGCCGGTGAGGCTTGAGATAGCGTTTCAGTAGGCGAGCATAGGGGGGGGATGGCAGTTGGGGAATGGCTACTCTCATGCGGCAATCAGGGGCAACGGTGACTCGACTCTGTCTGCTGCTCGGCGATCGCAGCCATAGCGATCTAACAGCTGGCTCTTAGCGGCTATCAGTATTGCCATATTCCTCTACTTTGAACCCTCTGAATCGTTAGCGGTGTCGGCAAACAGGAGATCAGTAATGGCCGCTGCGCGCATTCAAGGCGTCTGATCAGATCTATCCACTGTGGCCATGAGCAGAGTACTCGGTTTAGCCAGCCAAATACCAGAGATTTTGAACCCCAAATGCACTTTTTTTGAACTCGCTACACACTTTTTGGGTGGCACGGTTAGGGTTCTTGTAGTGTCGCTCCGGCTAATTCACGGCAGTTTCAGGAGCATACAGGAAGTTATGGTGTGCTGGCACAGGGTGTTGTGTGGCTGGCGAAGTATTTTTGTATGGTCAGCGGAGTTTTTGCTGAGCTTGTGCAGAAGATGATGTATTTAGGTCACTCAGTTACAAGACATTGGAAGTTGAGGCGTTGACTCAGAATATTTGCAATGGACTGTTGCAACTGGTTGATACAGTCAAAAAATCCAGCTTTTATTAGGTAAAAAGCGGTAGCACTTCCGCTGCCAAATCATCTATGGCCAAGGGAAGACCCATCGCGCCGCCATGAAACCAGTAGTAAGCCGGGACCATAAAAACGTGGTCTGTTTGCACAGCCCGCAGACGACGCAGTACAGGCTCTTCTTCCAAAAAGCGGTTTAGCTCGGGCAGCTCACTCGCTTTTTTGATAGTTGGATACTGATAGTAATAAATAAATAAAATGTCGGTGTCAATGAGGTCAAGGCGTTCCAAACTAATCCTAAATCTTCTCGCGTCGCCTCCTCTTTCATCAATCAGTTTTGATTGCTCCAGCGGTCTTTCTAAGCCAATTTGCCTAACCGCCAAATCGAGGTCATCCCCCTCCATAAGTTCGAACTGACGCTGATCTGGAAAGTAGAACGCCATGGTATATGTTGTCCCTGCCAGTGCCTCGCCATAGGTATTTGCCAGGGTTGCTAGCCGCTGTTCAAAGGCGGAGATCCAGGTCTCTGCTTGTTCTGTCTGATTCACAATTTGAGCAATTAGGCGCAGATTCTCTTGCCAAAACTGACGATGTTCGAGAACAACCGTTGGCGCGATTTGACTGAGTTGTGGATAGATGTTCCCCTGGAATTGGCTGGACGTGGCCAGCATCAAATCAGGCTGCAGCGCAGCCAGCCTTTCCAGGCTAATGTTGCGTCTCGAGGGAAGCATCTTGACTCCCTGCAACTGGTCTTTCATATGTGGTTGCCAGACCGTTCGCAATCCTCGGTCGTCCCCTGCAGCCGCAAACGGTTGAATGCCCAGCACTAGAAGCGCCTCCAGTTCTGAGAGGCCTCCAAGGGCGATAATACGCTGCGGTGCTTTGGGAACTTGGGTCGTGCCCATCATATGGGTAATAGAGCGAATCTCAGCAGGGGAGAGTCCCGCCTGAGACTTTAGAGTTGCCCTCTGGCGACTGCAACCTACCACCAGGCTAAACATCCCGGCGGCCATGGGCCAGAAAGCTCGGCGAGTTAGAGGACGAAGGATGGGCTTGGTCATCTTAAAAGGTCACAGCAATGGAGCCCAGGACATTAAAGGGTTCCCCTGGCAGGGCATCCTCTCGGGCACTTGACCCAACAAAGTAATCGACGTCGAAGATGTTTTCAAAATCTAGGCCCAGTCGCCAGCGGCCCCTGCGGTAGAACAGCGAGGCATCGGTGCGGACATAGCTGCCCAGGTCAAAGGTATTCTCAAAGTCGCCCGGTCGGTCACCGACAAAAAATACCCCGACTCCAAAGCCCAGCCCTTCCAGCGCCCCTTGTTGAATCTCATAGGTGGTAAACAGGCTGGCGGTATTGCTTGCCACATTGCGTGGAACAGCGTCTTCGGGAAATACCCCGCCACTCTCTTCGACCTCAGAATCTAGAAAGCCATAGGAGGCCACCACATTCCAGCCCGGTAAAATCTCCCCCTGCACTACCAGTTCCACCCCGCGACTGGTCTGCTTCCCAATCGGGACGACAAATTCAGGAAAATTAGGATCGGCGGCCGCGATATTTTCCAGGGTCAGGTCAAACAAGGCCAGGGTTACCGCTAAACGCCCATCCAGCAGATTTGCTTTCGCCCCAATTTCAAACTGCTCGGCTTCTTCTGGGTCTAAAAATTCGCCCTCTACGGTAGTTGCCGTCAAAATGTTTGGCGTGAAGGATTGGCTATAGCTGGCATAGAGATAAAGCGGCTCAATGGGCTGGTACACGATACCAACCCGAGGACTAAAGTTTGTAAAACTGTCTTCGCTACTGGAGGCAGGCGTATTAACAAATGGGGGGAAAAAAATTGCTGCGGATTGAGTGTCCTGGCTGATGATGTCCAGCCGCCCACCCAGGAGAAGATTGAGATTGGGCAGTAACTGAATTTGGTCTTGGAGAATCAACCCCACTTGAGAAAGGTCAGCCTCTATGTCCTGTGATGTTATGGGAAAGGGCGTCTCAGGGGTATCAACCAGGCCAATTTGAGGGTCGAAG
This sequence comes from Cyanobacteria bacterium P01_C01_bin.70, assembly GCA_039026015.1. Taxonomy (GTDB): domain Bacteria; phylum Cyanobacteriota; class Cyanobacteriia; order Phormidesmidales; family Phormidesmidaceae; genus Halomicronema. Next base: position 5,700 of record JBCCNE010000144.1, read on the forward strand.
ATATTGATGGGTGGAGTTAATGGAAAACCTGGGGGGACGAGTGGCGCAAAGATGGCAGGTATAGAGGCGCTACTAAACGCATCTATGTCGGATCGGAAGAAGTCAATTCCAAACAGCAGAGTATGCTCAAACGATCCTGTCGTAAACTCTCCTATCAGCTCCGTTTGGACTTCAAAGGCTTCTATCTCACTGTCATTAGAGATAAAGTTTCGGGTAAAGTCTCCCGTCTCTTCATTGACAGGAATACCTGGCCCTAATAGTATCTCAGCACGCCGAGTGAAGAAATCCGTATTGCTGTAGCGAAAACGGTTTCGTACTTTCAAACCATCACGGAACTCATGCTCAAAGCGATAGCCTGCCTCTAAGGAATCAATCTCAATCACATCCTCGGGTTCCCCCAGGAACGTATCGAGGGGAATATCGGCCACTTCATCACCAATGGCTGGAATGCCGCGATCAAAGGGGCGGGTGTCATCGACGTATTCCAGGTCAAGCAGCAGGGTAGTCCGGTCACCAATGCGCCATTCTAAAACCGGGGCCACGAAAAAGCGCTCTAAGTTCGTATCGATGCCTGGAAACTCGTCGCTGAACTGGTAAGCGGCATTAAGGCGGTAGAGCACATCGCCTTCTGTCGTCAGCGGGCCTGAGATATCTAGGCTGGGACGGACGGAGTTAAAGCTGCCCGCCCGCACCTCGACTTCGGCAAAGAACTCGGGCAGTGGTCGCTTTGTCACCAGGTTGATGATGCCTCCCGGTTCCAGACTGCCCAACAAAATAGAGGCCGGACCGCTGAGTACCTCAATCTGCTCAACATTGGCTAACTCCTCAATGCCCTGCCTTGCCCCTGCTACACCCGCATCTCGAAAACCATCCCGCAAAATCTGAGCGTTTTCAAAGCCGCGGATAGCAAAGTCGTCAAAAACCCCTCCTCCGTCATTGCCTCGCACTGCATTGGGCACGTTGAGGATAGCGTCCTCTAAGGTGATCACCTGTTGATCTTCAAGCAATTGCTCTGGCAGTACTTGAATCGTCTGGGGAATTTCAAAAATTGAGGTGTCAGTGCGGGTGCCGGTAGTGGTCTCGGGGACTAGATAGGGCGACTCGACAGGATCTTCAGTCACCACGATGCGAATGGCATCTTCGTCGGTAGGTGCCTGGGACTCAGGTAGGATTGGAGCATCCGGCGGTTGATCGGCGATCGCAGCCCCAGTGGCAACTCCGACAATTAGCTTACCGTCAGCTTGACTCACCTCGACGGTCGGGGCCTGCTCTTGGCCAATGACAGTAATGCGAACGCTATTGTCGTCCAGCGGCGCGACCTGAACTGAAGCAATGCCCGCAGCCGGATTGTCTTGAAGGATGGCATCGCCAGTTTCTAGATCTAGCCGGGTATTGATCAGGTCAATAATGACCGTTTCACCAAAGCCGCTGGTAAAGGACTGCAGCTCTCTGTCATCCGGAATTTCTAGCTCGATGGACAGGCCGGTGGCGGTTGCACCAATTTGCACATTGGTAATCGGTATCGCCGTCTCCGTCTGCTGAGCAATCGCCACACCCTCACTACTCTCCAGCGATTGATTGGCAGCATCGGCGATCGCGGCCTCGCGGGGCTCTAGCGCCATCGTCTGGGCCTGAACCATCGGCGCGATCGCCGCCAGCAAAGCCCCGACCAGGAATGTCGTCCACTGCAATTGATTAAACATCACACCACATACAGCCACAAAATTGAATCGCAAAAATCAGGACTTCAGCGATGAGCCGCCATATCCCAATTGACATCACGTTTCAATAAGCGTATGGGGAATAGCGCTGCAGTTGAAGATGGCTTTGTATGGTGAACGGAGTATTTGTGTGTGGTGAGCGGAGTTTTTTAGCGGGTGTAGAGCGTGCCGCGCTGACTGCGGCGATAAGCCCCCGGATTCAGACCGAACCGCTTGCAAAACGCCTTGCTGAAATAACTGCGATTGGCAAATCCCACCTGATGGGCGACTTCTGCCACGCTCATGTCGCCTGTGGCTAAAAGCTGACGGGCGTGTTCTAGCCGGTATTGCAGCAGACAGCCAAACGCAGTGGTACCAAAGATCTGACGAAAGCCCTTTTTGAGCTTATGGTCATTCATGCCAACCTGACGAGCCAGCTCCAACAGCGACGGCGGATTGTCGAGCCGGGTAATCAAAATGTTTCTTGCCTGATGAATCCGCTCTACGTCGTCTGCTTCCAGCGGCAGCGGCGTTGGCACTGTGGGTGGGCGATCGCCCGCCTTGAGCTGCTCTAGCTTCAGCGCCACCAGCTCATAGCATTTGCTTTCCAGATAGATTTGCCGGGTCAAACCCTGAAAGGGACAGTTCAGGAGCTGATTCAAGGCTAACTGCATCGCCAGCGTTGTGCTGTCGGTTTGGTGATAGGATAGCTCACCAGACTGCTCAAATAGTCGCTCAATGGCGGGCGATCCAATAGCGTCATCCACCCGAAAACGGTTAAGCAGGTCTAGGGAATCAAAATGAATATCCACCTGAAAACATCGCTCTGCTTTGGGCGTTCGGGTAGTGGCCGGTTCCCAAGGGCCGCTGTGCAAAAAATTTTGTCCGGCGCGGCGGTGGTCAGAGGTGCCCGATAGTCGAAATCCCAGCTCTACACAGTCAGGAAATGAGGTCTGATTTCTCACCATCACCGTATCTTCCTGCGGCTCGTAGTGATGAATCAGCACTTGTATCTCGTGCAACTGAATCCAGTGTTGAGAGCCGACCCCAAAGTCAGGATGACGATGAATGATTGCTTTTGTCTGACCGTCATTTTCTGGAGTTGCCTGACGTTGAGTGCCCGCTTGCACAAGTTCCCGAAAATCTTGATGTGAGAGGGTAACTGTCATGGTAGAGAATTTGCTGAAGGATCAAGATGCCCGGCCAAAGCCTGTGAGAAGATTATCTGCTTAATGCTAAACACTAGCATTAAGGATGCGGCAGGCGGCGCTGAAATTAAAGGCGATCGCCCGCCGGTGGCGTTATGATTTGTCCACGTTACACTGCTCGAATCGGCTAGCTTTAAACTTATTGCGGCGGGGGATGCGGTCAGTGCGTCTCCCGACAATTATTTTGGAGCCTTTAAGTGATGAGGCCAGCGTTCACTGAGACATACAGGCAAGCGACGGTTGAGTTAGAACCGCTCAGATCGCTAAAAGCCTGATGCAGTCAGGATTTTGATTCCAAATTTTGCAACTAAAAATCAGACTTACTGCTGACTCCATCGCCTTCAGTTCTTCCCAATGGACGCTAGGATACTTCTACATAAAGGTTAGTCAGGAAACAATCCTCGGGAAAAGGATGATGGAAGTTTTAGATATTACCAACTGTCGATATTGCTCCGAGGTCTCAAAAACCAATCGGGTAGATCCCATTGGTTCAGCTCCTCATATTGATTACTGGCTTTTGGTGGAATTTCCTCAACCTTGGCCTACCACAATATTTACTGAGAATCCCCTGATTCAGCAGATATTTCCCTTAGTCAAAAAGCTGGTCTTAAAGCGAGGCATAATGGTGAGGCCATTGGCGATCGCTCCTGATCCTGATTATTCCAAGCCAGGATATACCCGCGTTATCTATTACCAGCGCCCAGCCCAACAGTTTGCCGAATATATTAAGCAAGAGTATCTACTGCCAGATGAGCAAACGCTGTCATTGGTGATGGCGTTACTCAATCGACTGTTGGGCAAGGCCACAGATCTGTCCCAATTCATGGCCTATCAGCAAGATACGCAGGCTCTGCGAGAGATGTTGGTCTGTACGCATACCCAAGTAGATCTTGCCTGTGGCCGCTTTGGCGTGCCCCTCTATCGTCATCTCCGTAAAACTTATGGCCAGCCTGGTCAACCGTTACGCATTTGGCAAAGCATTCACTTTGGTGGCCATCAATTTGCGCCGACTTTGGTTGATTTGCCGACTGGACAACTCTGGGGACATCTGGCAATAGAGGTTTTGCCCCAGCTCATTGAGCGTAACGGTGACCCCCAGCAAATGAAGTTTTTCTATCGGGGTTGGACAGGGGTGAATAAATTCGAGCAAATTGCCGAGCGCGAAGCTTGGATGCAAGAAGGCTGGGACTGGTTTACCTATCCCCGGACTGCCCGC